>JAPFCT010000231.1 GCA_026169575.1 Faecalimonas sp. | reverse complement strand
TCGCCAATACATTGCACGGGGCGCCGCCCGGATTTACTTCCAGAAGCTGATTCCCCTGCTCACTTTTTCCACTTTCTGTAAAATCGATCAAAAGTTCTCCAAGCGCTACTACATCATACATATTCATTCTCCCTTACACACAAATCTTATCATCCTTTTATTTTTTCGGATATTCATTACAGAGCAGCCGGTATGGTTTTTCATCCTCCTCAATTTCCGGGAAGCGTCCGACTTCTTCATAAAACCGATTGTCGGTATTGTCATCATTGCACATAGAAACTTCCCCGATCAGCACATCACCGGTTCCTGCCTTTACATCAAAATCATGATACTGGTGCGGCCATAACGTAATGCTTTCCCCCGGCTTTAACTCTACCCCAGTTCCTGCCTTTACATAATAGGAGCGTCCATCAGAATTTACAAGGACATCGCTGTCATCAAAACTTCCGTCTCCCTTGTCGTTGTAAAGATGAATGATCAGTGTTCCGCCGCCTCTGTTGATAATATCCTCTGATTTCTGCCAGTGGAAATGCATCGGAGAATGCTGTCCTTCTTTTAACATCAATAACTTTTCTGCATATACCTTTTTGTATTTCGGATTGTTCTGATTTCCATTGCGGATTGTCACAAGCGCAAAACCTACTTTATCAAAATCTCCCAGCCCATAGTCCGTTATATCCCATCCGAGCATATTATCTCTGATCTCATCATATTCTTCGGATTTGTCTTCCCAGTCTTCCGGTGTCCAGTTGCAAAACGGAGGCAATGCAAATCCATGCTCCTTCGCGAGTTTCTCCATATCTTTAATACACTGATTAATTTTTGAACGTTTCATTTCTTCCTTCTCCTCTAGTCAATTTCTTCCAGATGATGGCATGCAGCAAAGTGCTGATTTCCTTTCTCTTCCAATTTTGGAGTCTCTGTTTTACAGCGCTCAGTTGCATATTTACATCTGCTTGCAAAGCGGCATCCCGGTCCGCAATTCATCGGACTTCCCACTTCGCCTTCCAAAGGGATCATCGTCTTATTTCGTTCGATTTCCGGATCCGGAATCGGGATTGCCGACAATAATGCCTTTGTATACGGATGTACCGGATTCCGATACAGCTCTTCACTCGGCGCAATCTCCACAAGCTGCCCCATATACATGACACCGACTCTGTCAGAAATATGTTTTACCATCGATAAGTCATGTGCAATGAATAAATAAGTAAGTCCAAGTTTTTTCTGTAAATCTACAAGAAGGTTTACAACCTGCGCCTGGATGGACACATCCAGCGCAGAGATTGGCTCATCACAGACAATAAATTTCGGATCTACGGCCAGTGCGCGGGCAATTCCGATACGCTGTCTCTGTCCTCCTGAAAATTCATGCGGGAACCGGTTCGCATGCTCCCGGTTCAGTCCAACCTGCTCCAGCAGTTCATAGATTCTCGGAAGACGCTTTTCTCCCTCATATAAGTGATGGTTGTCCATTCCTTCTGCAATGATCTCCCCGACTGTCATTCTCGGGTCTAAAGAGGCATAAGGATCCTGGAAAATAATCTGCGCATCTTTTTTAAAGGCAAGCTGCTCTTCCTTTGTCTTCAATTCTGCAATGTCTTTTCCTTCAAAAGTTACTTTCCCGTCTGTGCGCGGATACAGATTCAGAATTGTTCTTCCACAGGTTGTTTTTCCACATCCGGATTCTCCTACAAGACCAAGTGTCTCTCCTTTATACACCTCAAATGATACATCATCTACTGCCTTTAATACACCCTTTTTATGAATGTTAAAATATTTTTTAAGATTTTCTACTTTTACCAACGGTTCTTTTCTATTCATTTTCCAGAACCTCCTTCACATCTTGATAGCCATATTTCTCCTTACACATCTCATGGTGCAGCCAGCACATGGTCTTATGTGTATCTGAAATGGTTGTGTCTTCCGGCGGCATCTGTCTGCAGATTTCCATACAATGCTTACATCTTGTCGCAAATCCACATCCCTTTGGAGGTGCGATCAAATCTGGCGGTGTTCCGGGTATGACATGAAGTTTTGCTTTATTCTCAATATCCAGTCTCGGTACTGCATTCAAAAGCGCATAGGTATATGGATGCTGCGGATTAGAAAAGATTTCATCCACCATCCCTTCTTCTACGATTTTTCCTGCATACATTACCGCAATTTTATCTGCCATTCCTGCCACCACTCCAAGATCATGCGTAATCATGATGATCGAAGACTGATTGACCTTCTGAATTTCCTTTAACAGTTTAATGATCTGTGCCTGAATCGTTACATCTAACGCAGTGGTCGGCTCATCGGCGATCATCAGCTTCGGATTACATGCAAGTGCGATTGCGATCACAACTCTCTGTCTCATTCCTCCGGAAAACTCATGTGGATACTGATTGGCACGTTCTTCCGGATTTGGGATATTTACTTTGCGGAGCAGCTCAACCGCCTTTTCCATCGCTTCTTTTTTACTGATCTTTTCATGTTTTAAAATCCCTTCTGCGATCTGTCGTCCGACTTTCATAGTCGGATTCAACGAAGTCATCGGATCCTGAAAAATCATTCCCGCCTTTTTTCCACGATAATCCTGCCATTCTTTTTCGGAATATCCTAAAATATTTTCACCTTGATACAGAATCCTGCTTTCTTTTTTAATCTCTCCCGGAGGGGTGGCGATCAATCCCATAACCGCTTTTGAGGTAACTGTTTTCCCACTTCCTGATTCTCCTACGATCGCGAGAGTTTCCCCTTCATCAATGTCAAAGGAAACTCCCCGGACCGCCTGTACTTCTCCCGCATATGTATGAAAAGAAACTTTTAAATCTTCTACTTGTAATAATTTGCTCATCTCATCTATTCCTTTCTGCTACTGACGAAGTTTCGGGTCAAAAGCATCCCGTAATCCATCTCCCAAAAGATTAAATGCCAGCATGGTCAGTGAAATTGCTGCTGCCGGGAATAATAACTCATGTGGATAATACATCATCTGCTGCTGTCCCAGTGCAGCCATTGCACCCCAGCTTGTGTTTGGAGGCTGGATTCCCATACCGAGAAAACTTAAAAATGCCTCCGAGAAAATGAATCCCGGAATCGAGAATGTTGTATTGATAATAATCACACTTAACATATTCGGGAAAAGATGTTTCCTGATAATCTTAAAATCAGAAGTTCCCAGTGCTTTCGCTGCCAGAATATATTCACTGCTCTTTAATGAGATCACCTGCCCGCGTACAAGTCTTGCAAGCCCTGTCCAGCTTGTCAGACAAAGGGCGATCAAAAGAGAATGAATTCCTTTCCCCAATACCATGCTTACAATAATTACAACGATCATATATGGGATACCAACGAGAATCTCGACAATACGCATCATAATATCATCCACGATCCCACCAAAATATCCGCTGATCCCTCCATAGAGAACACCTATGACAAGTGTGATCAGAGCGCCAACGATCGCAATCGTAAGGGAAACTCTTCCACCTACCCAGATCCGTGCAAAAATATCTCTTCCCAGGTCATCTAACCCAAAGAAATGCTCCATGCTCGGGCCCTGGTTCGTATTCATCAAGTCCTGCGTATCAAATGCGACCGGATAGATCATCGGTGCAAAAATACACATCAAAGCAATGAAAATCAAAAAAAACATACTGATCATTGCCACTTTATTTTTCTTTAACCGTCGCCATGCATCCTGAAAATACGACATGCTCGGGCGAACGACTGTCTCAGAGTTCTGTGTATCGACTCCGACTTTTTCAAATAGCTCACGGCTTATTACTTTCTCCATCTGTACGTCCTCCTACTTTTCCACTAAACCTTTTCGCACTCTCGGATCCACGATTGCATAGAGAATGTCCATCAATACAATAGATAAGATGAAAATGACAGAAAAGAAGACCGTTGTCGCCATGATCATCGGATAATCCCGTCCATTTACACTATCTACATAGTAACGACCCAATCCCGGAATCGAGAAAATACGCTCAATTACAAAGGATCCGGTAAAGATTCCCGCAAGCTGCGGCGCTACGATGGAAATGATCGGTGTCAGACTGTTTCTGAGAACATGTCTTCGAATAATCTCCCATTTTGACAGACCTTTTGCTTTTGCTGTAAGAATATAATCGTTATTCATCACATCCAGTACCGACGAACGCATAAATCTTGAATACGTCGCAATACTTCCGATCGCAGCTGCCAGTGTCGGTAAAAATGTGACTTTCAGCAATGCAAGCGGTCCTTCTGACGGGGTCGCCCATCCGGTAATCTCAAAGAATCCGCCGCCGAAGTTTAACTGTAACAGCGCCGCAAAAACAAAGCTTGGAACCGATACCCCGACAATCGCGACAAAAATCGCAATAAAATCAATCCAGGAATTTCTGTGGAATGCCGCTACAATTCCCAGTGCCAGTCCAAGCACCAGTCCAAGACCTACCGCCTGAAGGCCAAGCTGGATCGAAGCCGGCAGACGTTCTTCAATCACCTGATTTGCCGTCAGCCCGACTGTTGTATAAGATTCACCAAAATCTCCTTTTAAAAAATTTTTCAAATAGATCACATATCGTTCTCCAATCGGTTTATCGAGTCCCCATTTTGCCTCCAGATTCTTTGCCACTGCTTCCGGAAGCACTTTTGTTCCTGACTGTACCGGATCGCCCGGCAATGTATTCATGAGGAAAAATGTCGCTGTCATAATAATCCAGATTGTGAAGACCATATAGAGCAGCTTTTTTGCAATAAATTTTACCATTCCATTCCCTTCTTTCTTAATCGGGCAGGAAGATATCACTATCCCCTGCCCGTCTGTACGCAATTTACTCAATGTGTGCTGTTTTAAATTTAATCGCCGGTCGTCTGTTCCGTGAAATTATATCGGATATCTTTCTATTTGATATCAGCTTTCTTTAACTCTACGTCCGGTCCTCCAAGTCCACTGAATGTAACACCTTCCAGTCTCTTCTGGACAAGATTTTTCTGTAATCCAAAATTCAACGGAGCGATTGCCGCATCTTCTAATAAAATCTTCTCTGCCTCTGCAAATTTTTCTTCACGTACTTTCATATCTGTCTCAGACATACATGCATTCACTAATTCATCGTATTCTGGATTCGAATATTTCGGATTGTTATTACTGTCATCGGATGTAAAGATCTTCATAAATGTCATCGGATCATTGTAGTCTGCTCCCCATCCGGTGTTGCAAACCTGATATTCTCCTTTGTTGACCATGTTATTGAATGTCGCATTATCTGCTGCTGTATCTATTTTTACTTTCACGCCCAACTTTGTTTCCCACTGATTTTGGAAAAATTCAGAACGAACCTTTGTATTATTATTTGCATCCCCCTGCAAATAAGTAATCTCAATCTGTTCACCCTCTCGTCCTATTTCTTTCAACCCTTCCTCTAGAAGTTTCTTCGGATCCTGATCCTTCAGGGCAAGTAATGGTTCTTCGTGATTGTCACGGAATTTTGCATCTCCAATGCTTGTAGCCGGCGGAATCAGTCCGTATGCCACAGCATCTTTCTTTACCACTTTTTCAAAATAAAGTTCTCTGTCGATCGCAAGTGAAAATGCCTGACGGATTTTTGCATTTGTAAAGATTCCCTCTGGATCCTGATTGTTAAAGGTCAGATACAGTATACTTGGTTTTGGCCATTCCACTAATTTGATATCGCCGCTGTCGATCTTCCCTTTTACTTTGTCATAATATTCTGCTGGAATATTTTCAATCAGATCCAGTTTTCCCTGCTCAAACATCTGCTGCTGTGTGTTCTGTTCCTGCACGAGAAGGAAATTCACTCCGTCCAGTTTGACACTCTCTGCATCCCAGTATTCTGGATTTTTCTTTAATGTAAATCCTTCTCCTCTTGTCCATTCTTCGATCATAAACGGACCTGAAAAGCTCATGTTTTCAGCATCTGCACCATAAGTTACATTTTTCTCCCCCTCTGTATGTTTCTTCGGGATCGGAGTAAACTGATTCGACGTCAGCATTTTCAGGAAATATGGAACCGGCTGATTTAATGTGATTTCCAGTGTGGATTCATCCAGCGCTTTGATTCCTACTTCTTCTTCAGAACCTTTCCCCGTATTGTATGCTTCTGCACCTTTGATAAAATAGTAGTTTGCCGCATATGTACTTGCCACTTCCGGGTCTAAAGTACGGATCAGACAGTTCGCATAGTCTTCTGCAAGTACCTTTGTTCCATCTGAATATTTGTTGTCACGGATTTTGAATGTGTACACCAGTCCATCCTCTGAGATTTCCCAGCTTTCTGCTCCTGCAGGCTGTGTCTCCCCATTCTCATCCATTCTCAGCAATGATTCCTGCACTTCCAGAATGATCGCACCTTTTGCACTGCTGTCCCCGCGGCTGCCGTCAATATTGTCCGGCTCTGAGGACATTGCAATGTTCGCAATTTTTTCTTCTTTTTTTGTTTCCTTTTCTTTGCCCGAACATCCGGCCATACTGCCGGCTGCCACTGTCACTGCTGCAACAAGTGCAATCAGCTTTTTCACTTTTTTCCCTTTCATCTGTTTTTCCTCCTGATTTTTTATTTGAACACTTCTTCCGTAATAATACGAAGTGGACGTTCCACATAAGCTTTTAGTAATTCAATACATGCCTTCACATCATCCAGGTTAATGATGCTGTTCGGCGAATGTCCATATCTGGTTGGCACGGAAATTCCCACTGCTTTCACACCCCGGTAAGATTTGTTGATTGCTCCGGCATCTGTGCCTCCATTTGCCAGTACATCAAACTGATATGGAATCTGCTTCTCCTTCGCGCACTGCACCATCTGTTCTACCATTTCCTCATCGCATACCACACTTGCATTGCTGACACAGATTGCAGCTCCCTTTCCTAAGACTGCATTACCGTTCTCGTCTCCCGGCACATCAAAGGATCCCGTAATATCGACCGCAATTCCAAGATCCGGACGGATTCTCTCGGAGGATGTTGTTGCTCCGAAAAGTCCGACTTCTTCCTGCACGGTAAATACAAAATAGACATCATGGTATGGCACATCCATCTCCTTTAACGCTTCGATCTGGATATAACATGCGCTTCTGTCGTCAAATGCCTTTGCCATCACATTTCTTCCTGCAAGTTCCTGATACGGCCCTTCAAACATTGCGCAGTCGCCGACACTTACATATTTTTCTGCCTCTTCTTTTGATCCTGCCCCGATATCAATGTAGAGTTTATCAATCTCTCCGCTTTTGAATTCTTCCGGTTTTGCATAAGAGGCTACCGTTCCCACGATTCCATTTCGGAAGACCACCCGGTTCATGAAAGAGCAGTGTGCCGAAACACCTCCGACTTTTTTGACTTTTAAAAATCCTTCCGGTGTGATTTTCACAACGCAGAGACCAATCTCATCCATATGCGCTGCAACCATGATCTTCTTTTTGTTTTCACCGTTTCCTCTTTTTAAAACGATCAGATTCCCGATTGCATCTCTTGTAATCTCATCTGCATATGCTCGGACTTGTTCTGCAATATAGTCAGAAACTTGTTTTTCATATCCGCTGACGCCCCAGAGTTCCACTAACTTTTTTAACATATTTTTTCCCTCCTGCCTGATAAGCACCTATACGATTCTGTATGTTTTGATCTCATATGGCTTCAGAATCACTTCTGCTGCGTGTGCATTCACTTCAATTTCTCTTTCATTTTTTTCAAGAAGGTTACACTCATACATCTGTGTTACAAAATCTGGAAGGATCATCCTTGTCTTCGTATGTCTGTTTTTATTTTCATACATACGGACAATCGTACCGTTTTTATCTTCTGCCTCCTTGATCACTTCGATAAAGCAGTTTTCTGCATCGCATGCCACAAATTCTTTTACGGTTTCCTCTCCTGCATTCTTATCCTGCAAAACGACAACCGGCGGAACATTCAGGTTGTATGCCATTTCGATTGTCTCTGCATCCTGCCATCTTCCGGCATGCGGATAAATCGAGTATGTAAAGTCATGTGTTCCAATATCCGCATGCTCATTTGGATAAGTGCCTGCTTTGATCAAAGTCAGCGATAAGTTGCCATCTTTAATTCCATATCCATACTTGCAGTCATTTAACAGACTGATTCCGTTATTATCTTCTGACAGATCTGCCCACTTGTGACCACATGCTTCAAACTTCGCAGTATCCCAGCTATGATTATTCGTTGTTTCCCGTTCCACATTTCCAAACTGAATCTCATACGTTGCTTTTGTCGTATTTACATCTACCGGAAAGTTCACTCTTAACAACACATTGTGTTCTTTCCAGTCTGCATGCGTTTCAAAGTCAATTCTTGGAATATCATGATAAAGATGTATGTGCTGTGTGACTACTGAATCTGCAAATTGTTTTACAATCTCCAATGTTTTTCTTACTTTTCCGTCTTCTATAATACGAACTTCAGAAATTTTATCTGCAAAATATGGTTTTTTCTTATAAAACACATCAATATCCCAGTTGTCCCAGTTCATCGGACGGTCTTCATAAGTCACAAGTTCATTTCCCTTTTTTCCTTCTTGTATAAATTCTTTTCCAGTCTCTTTTTCTATAAGGGAAACAATCTCCAGCGCCTCATTGAATGTCACATGGTAAAATCTGTTTTCAAAATGACCATCCCATTCTGCCTCTTGTGTTTCCTCGTTTCCTTCTGCATAATAGAATACTTTATATCCATGCTTTGGAATATCTTCCG
Source organism: Faecalimonas sp. (assembly GCA_026169575.1). Next base: position 7,653 of record JAPFCT010000231.1, on the reverse strand, counting down.
CATAAAATACAATTTTCCCTTCGGAAGTTCTCTGCATTGGAAGTGAATTTCTTTCCTCATCCATAATCTTCGCAACTGCTGCTTTTTCAAGTCCTTCCACTTCTATGATGTCATTTCGCACATACCCTTGTGTGTTATACACAATGATTGCATGATCGTCTGTGCAAATAGCTCTTGCACCTTTTTCTGCAAGCTGATGTAACGTTTCTTTCCCTCTGGCGAAGATTTCCTCATATTCCTTATCTGTCTGTACATAAACTTCTTCAATACAGCTTCCCGGAATGATGTCATGGAACTGATTCAACAACAGAATCTCCCATCCCCGCTCAATGACTTTTTCTGGATACTCCACACCTTTTTCTTTTAACATCGAAGCCAGTGTTTCTAACTGTGTATAAAGAATTTCATTTTTTCTGTTATACCTTTTGTTTTTTCCCATCGAGGTCAGGGTTCCTCTGTGATATTCAAAATACAATTCTCCATTCCACTTTGGCATATCCGGAAGTTTTGCAATCGTGTCGTAAGTCCGGTCAAAGAATTCTGTTTCAAATTCCTGCTCGATCCTCGGGATACCCGGCATTCCATAGCGAAGTCTTTCTGCATTTTCCAGCATTTCCTTTGTCGGTCCGCCGCCTCCGTCTCCAAATCCAAACAACATGATTGTATTTTCCGTCAGATCACGGTTCTGGAAACGCTTGAACGTACCAAGCGCCATATTCGGATTGATGATCCCCGTATAAGTTGTTGTATTTCTTGTATCAGTAAAGGATACGTTCAACCCAAGCGTTCTGTCAAAATCACATGCCGTCGGCATAAAGACGAACACTTCACTTCCATCGATTCCCTTCCACATAAACGTGTCATTCGGAAGCTGATTGTACTGGTTCCATGCAATCTTTGTCGTCATAAAATACGGAATCCCGGAACGTTTCAAAATCTGCGGCAGTGCTGCCGAATATCCAAATACATCCGGAAGCCATAGGGACTTGCTGGAAATTCCAAATTCTTCCCGGAAAAATCTTTCTCCTTTTATAATCTGCCTTACAAGCGATTCTCCCCCGGTCAGATTACAGTCTGCTTCCAGCCACATGGCTCCGTCTGCCTCCCACCGGCCTTCCCTGATCCTCTGCTTAATTTTCTCATACATCTCTGGTTCTTGCTCTTTGACAAACTGATATAAAATCGGCTGGCTTGACATAAACTTATAATCCGGATATTGTTCCATCAGCCTTAATACCGTTGAGAAACTTCTAAGCACTTTTTCCCTTGTCTGCTCCACGGTCCACAGCCATGCGATATCAATATGGGTATGTCCGATCGCACTCACAAGAGGGGCATCCTGATCTACCGTTGTGTAAAATTCTTTGACTAAAAGTTCATCGGCTTCTGCCAAAGAATGATAGAATGTATCACTATATGGTTTTCTTAAATCGATCGCATTTGCAGCCGCATTCAGCTTCTGTAAGATTCTTCTGCTGTTTTCAACATCGCTGTTTTTCAAAAGTCTCGCACTTTGTACCGGAATGGAAAAATCATAATAAAACTTCTGCACTGCATCATCGATCACGATCAGATTGCTTCTGAATATCAAATCTCCCGGGACTGAACCGCTGTAGATCAGCATGGCAATCTCATATGTGGTTCCTGATTTTGCACTTGTTGAAAGAGTCACCTCTCTGTGATTGACATCCACCCCCTGAATCAGCTGCTGATCGATATAGAAAAGCATCTGTGGATTCGTTGCATCCCACTGTCCCTCTCTTCCCGAAATCAGCTGCATTTCTACATGCTTTCCATTCATTTCTTCCGGAATCGTGACGGTCGTGCGAAGCCAGCGGTGAGAATCCAATGTATTCCATGGTGTATCAATCCGATAATCCTGCCAGTCCTCTGTACTGCACTTTTCTCCATCTTTTAATTTTCCCTCATGCATCTTATAATCCCGGATCGGAATACTGAGCGGACATCTCAGTTTTTCGATATCCTGGGCAAGCCGCTCCATCCTCTCCAGTTCAAACAGTATACTCATTCGCTCCTCCTTGTCGCTATATGGTGTATGGTATATGCTATAATATAGCTTGTTTTCTAAAAATTAAAGAGTTTTAAAGCTCTTTAATTTCCTTAATCTCCATTTTCAAAATTGTTTTATCAATCTCAATTGCTTTTTTCACATCCCTGCTGCAGATTGCCTGATACAGCTCTTCATGCAGAGGAATCGTCGTTGTAAAAGGACTCTCCAGTTCCAGTGGGAAATTCCATAATGTTCTCATCTGATTTGCCAAAAAGCTTAAAAGCTGTTCCAGCACTTCATGATGACACATTTTATATAATTTTCTATGAAACTCTTCATCCTCTTTATTTTGTTTTTCTCCCCGACGATATTTTTCCATCAGGACTTTTACAACTTCTCCGAGATCATCGAGTTCTTCCTGCGTACTATTCTGTACGATCAGTTTCAGCATTTCCTTTTCCAGCACAAGACGGATCTCCAGCATTTGCACAATCGACTGCTGCTCTTTTACAAAATTTACCTGATCATAGAGTGCTTCCTGAAAATCATCTTTTACATAGACGCCTTTCCCGTTTTTAACTTCCAAAACATTTTTTGCTTCTAATGTCTTGATCGCTTCCCGCAAGGCAGTCCGGCTCACCCCCATCATCTCCAGCAACTCTGCCTGAGACGGAAGACGGTCCCCTGCCTTTAAATTGTTCTCTTCTATATAATTCTCAATATAAGAAATAATCTCATATTGTAAAGGCACTCTCTGTATTTTTGCCATATATCTTCTCCTCACTTGCTCTCACATCCTATAACCTATCATATAGCATTTTATCTGTCAATATTTTCGGCTATACAATGTATTTTTTTAGTTGTTTTGCATAATTTTATCAATTTGTTTTTATCACTTTCCACTATGGATTTTTCTATCTGCCCCTCCTTTTTCCCTCTATTATTTTTACACATATTCACCATATTTACAACCGCTTTCACTCCACACTTGACAAAATTTTCCTTTTACAATATCTTTTTTTCTGCTGGCAGTATCTTTCTTTTCTTTGCAATACCATGTATAATAAAAAAGTATTTCATATATTTTCCCATATTACAAACGGTACTGCTCTCAATTGAAACGTAAAGGAGATTCTATATATGAACTATACGATAAATAGTGAAAATTTACATGTGACAATATCTGCAAAAGGCGGCGAAATGCAGTCTGTCCGGACAAATGATGGAACAGAATATCTCTGGCAGGGAGATCCTGCCACATGGCCGGACCGCGCTCTGAACCTCTTCCCATATGTTGGCCGGCTGAATAATAAAACGTATCAGTATCAGGGCAAGTACTATTCTTTAGACATTCACGGTTTTCTTCCTTACGAAGAAATGGAACTCTTGGAACAGACGACAGATCATCTGACATTTGGCATCACAGATACTGAAAAATTAAGAAAATGCTATCCGTTTCGTTTTGAATATCTGCTGCATTATCAGATCGATGGATACCAGATTTCAATAACTTCTGAGATTCATAATCGAGATAACAAAACAATGTACTTTGGTATCGGTGGTCATCCGGGATTTTGTGTTCCGCTTGAACCGAAGCTGCAGTTTGAAGACTATATCCTGGAATTTGGGGAAAAATGTCATCCGGAGCGTGTGATCTTTTCAGAAAAATGCTTTGTTACCGGAGAAAAGAAATCTTTTCCATTGCAAAATGATATTCAACTGCCATTATCCCATAACTTGTTCGATAACGATGTGATTGTACTCCAAAATATGGAACGGGAAGTTACTTTAAGATCACCGGCAGGTACAAGAGGAGTCAAAGTATGTTTCCCGCAGATGGAATATCTCGGCCTTTGGCATTGGCCAAAAACAGCTGTGAACTATATCTGCATTGAGCCATGGTCTTCGCTCTCTGCAAGGGTAGATGTCATAGAAGATCTGGAAACACAGGAAGATCTCATAAGCTTAAATGCCGGAGAAACTTACCGCAACACCTGGACAATAACGATTTTAGAATAAAAATATCTCCCTCAGAACCGAAACAGCTATCGGTTTTGTGGGAGATTTTTCAATCTGCAGCCATTCACGTTCGTTCTCTATTCCTCTATAAATGAATGACTCATAATGTAAAATTCCTCCTGACTTGGCAGATATTTCTTCTCCATCGGCTCCAGCTTCTCATCGAAACGTGCCGCCTCTTCTTCACTGACTGCCATAACCGGGCTGTCCTGATACGTCCAGGTGTGCCCGTCAAGCACATGGGGGATCAGTTCTTTTACCATCATTGCTGCCGGATATTTCCCATCCTCTACACAAACATTATATTTCCTGCAACTTTTAAACCCGCGGCTGACATAATTGACCGGACTTCCAAATATGACGATGGTATCGTATCCTAACTGCACTGCCTTCTGAAAGGAATGTTCCATGAGCAGTTTCCCATATCCCATACGCTGATAGTCCGGAAGAATGCAAACGGGACCAAATGTTAAGATTTCCTTCTCATTCCCCGCTTCATCTGTCAGTTTTGCTTTCGTATACATAATATTTCCGATCACCGCTCCGTTTAACTCTAAGACAAAATCCAGTTCCTTCACAAAATCCTCATGTTCCCGCATGATGTGAACTAAATAGTGCTCTGCGCATCCCGGCATATAAAGATTATAAAAAGCTTTTCTTGTAATAGCTTCCACAACTGCCCAGTCTCTTTTTTCTTCATTTCTGATTACAATTTTTTCTTCCATCTAAAAATACCTCCTCTTCCAGTTTAGTCTTTCTACCCGGCTTTTTCAATTTCTTTTTGAACCCGCATTTCTCCGGTCTGCTTCCCAGTCCGATCGATTCTTATAGAAAAATCAGCTGTATATCATTTTCTCAAACTGTATATATTCGATATTGACAGAAAGTGCACTTTCGTATATACTGTACTTATAAAACATATACAGTGTGCGCATATTAAGGTGGTTTATAATGGAAATTATTTTGACAAACACAAGTACAAAACCGATTTACGAACAGATTACTTCCCAGATCAAAGAAATGATCATGACCGGTGAATTAAAGCCCGGAGCTCCCATGCCTTCCATGCGAAAGCTTGCCAGAGAACTTCACGTGAGTGTCATCACAACACAGAGAGCTTATGACGAACTTTCCAGAGATGGTTTCATCATCACGATTCCTGCGAAAGGTACTTTTGTATCCACAGAGAATCAGGACTTTATACGGGAGGAAAATCTGCGGAAAATTGAAGATTTACTGGAAGAGGCAAGCATTCTTGCCAGACAGAGCGGGTTGACTTTGGACGAACTGCAAAGCACGCTTCAAGTAATATTTACGGAGGAATCATAATGGAACACGCGATTGAAATCAGACATTTATCAAAAGAATATAAAGACTTCCGCCTTCAGGACATCTCTCTTGACCTTCCGGCCGGAACTGTCATGGGGCTCATCGGCGCCAATGGCGCAGGCAAGTCTACTCTTATCAGCTCCATTCTCGGACTGGTTGACTCCGATTATGAAATGCTTCATATCCTCGGAAAAGATTTACGCACACATGAAAAAGAGATTAAGGAAGATATCGCCGTTATTTTCGACGTCTCTCATTATAATCTGGAATTTACTCCCGCGTTTATCGGGAAAATGTTATCCAAAGTATATAAGAACTGGGATATGGCGTCATATGAACAGTATCTGGAAGAGTTCCATCTTCCAAAACGCAAAAAGCTGAAACATTACTCCAAAGGAATGAAAATGAAGCTGGAGTTTGCGATCGCGTTCAGCCATGCCCCAAAGCTTCTGATCCTGGATGAAGCTACAAGCGGATTAGACCCGATTTTCCGTGAAGAGATTCTTGATATCGTCCGCAGGTACACGGAAGACGAAGACCACACTGTCCTCTTATCCTCCCATATCACAAGTGATCTGGATAAGATTGCCGACTACATTGCATTCATTCATGAAGGACAGCTTCTTTTTGTAAAAACTTATGATGAAATTCAGGAAAATTTCGGAATCATCAACTGCAGAAAAGAATTTTTTGATACTCTGCATCCGGAAGATATCCTATCCTACCGCAGGGAACCCTATGGTTACAAAGTAATGGTCAGAAACAAGCAGGGATTGCGGAAAATCTTCCCGGATTTGGAAATTGAAAATGCATCTATCGAAGACTTAATGCTCTTCCAGGTGAAAGGAGAACACGTGCCATGTCAGGACTTATTTTAAAAAATTATTTTGAAACATTTCGAATTACAAAAAATCTATTGGAATTTATTTTCGGTTTTGGATTGGTAGGGATTATGGTAATATTAGGAACAGATTTTTGTATCTTCTGCCTTATGACTATGATTATTTTTCCACTGATGATTTCCAGCCCGCTTCAATATACAATGGAACAGAATGAGCTTTGCAAATTTGACGATATTCTTTTGACATATCCGCTCTCAAAGAAAGAAATTGTGCGCTCTCATTTTCTATCCTGCCTTTTATTTTGCGGAATTACAGGAATACTTTCACTGCTTACCGTATTTGTTTATGTATATCTCCATCATACAACAGACTTAAAGACCGGTCTTCTTGTATGGGCAGGCGGCTTGCTCCTCTCCCTTGCATTTCTCGCTGCAAGCAGCATCGGGTTCTTCGCACTTGGCAACAAAAAAGGAACGATCCTTTACCTCATCTTTGTTGTCCTCTGCGCTCTCAGTTATGCACTTACTTATAACGGTATCGACTTCATGTCCATCTTCACATTGGATGCAAGACTCCTGCTCCTGATCGGACTCATCATATCGCTTTTACTTCTTTGGGGAAGCTACCGCTTATGCCTGAGAATCTATACGAAAAAGCATTCGTAGCACAGCTGATTTACCAAACGCAATCACGTGGACAGCAGCGACATAAATATACTGATCCAAAATGCACATAACCTCCCAAGATTGAAATCCTGGGAGGTTTCTAAAAACTATTTGAAATAATCTGTCCCCAAAGGACAATCCACATTTAGAAAACTGTGGATGCAGATTTGGCAGTCCTTTTCACTTTCTGCTTCATATAACAAACCGGGATCCAAATCCAGGCAGCTTCTTTCGCCTCTTGTTCCAGTAATATCCCATGTCAAAGTATTCTTTAAAATTATACACGCATTCATAAAGAACTAGATACCCTTTCACTGTTTAAGCACTTTTTTCTCCAAAAGATGACTTGCATCGCAGCAGACTATTTTCCTATCCTCAAAATATAATACGTCTACTTTATAGTCTTTGTATGGGATTACTTATATTACGTTTGATCCTGCAAACACGTTACAAACGCAGGACTTCTCATTACTCCGCAGGACACCTCATAGCTAGAATTATATTTATTCCTCCAACAAAGGCATATTGATTAATTCCTACAATTTTTTCTGTAATACGGTTTTATCCGGCAATTGTAGCTTATATTCAACCACCCTCATCGGAGACATGGTTCTGCTCATGGCATACCCTACAACTTCATCATCCTTAGATGCACAAAGAATCATTCCCACACTCGGATTTTCATTCTCTTTTTTCTTTTGACGATCTAATGCTTCCAAATAGAAATCCATTTTGGAAATATATTCCGGTTTGAATTTTCCAATTTTCAGTTCAAAAGCCACCAAAC
>JAPFCT010000141.1 GCA_026169575.1 Faecalimonas sp. | reverse complement strand
GATGTATATGAGATGGCTTATTCAGAACTGCTGAAAATCCTGCGGCGCTATCTGAAAAATCAATTTTTCTATGATTATCTTCCGCTTCAGAAAGTCAACCATAAGCATGTATATGAATTGATCGATGACGCTTTAGTTACCAGCGAAGAAACTTTACATGCTATGAAATCCAAATGGATATCGATGAACTGGATCCATGAAAACGAACTTTTCGACCAGTTTCGGATCGACTTAAAAAACTGCCACCTGAGTCCGTCCCAGCTTTATCACTTCCTCCTGAATCTGGAAATGATATGGAACGGGGCTTACAGCGATATGACCGGAGAAACCTTGAAGCTGCCTTCCTCCTTCTCTAACTGGTATGAGGTAGAAAACTGGCTGTTGTCTGTCTATGAAAAAGCACAGTTATTCCGTTCTGACTCAAAATATTCGAATGAAGTGATCCGCAATATCCTTTCTGCACAGTCTTATATTGACAACAACTATCATAAGCCTTTGCAGGCGGCAGAAATTGCCCGCAATATCAGCATGAGTTATGGATATTTCAGCCGATGTTTCCACGATGTGATTGGTCAGTCCTTCAGTGATTACTGCATCTCACTTCGAATCAGGCGGGCAAAAACACTCCTGGAAAATACAAATCAGACTGTACTGTCCATCGCCTTTTCTGTTGGATACGAAGATGAAAAATATTTCAGCAGAATCTTCAAAAAATCTACGGGAATGAGCCCAAGTAAATACCGGAAGTCATTTCATATTTAAACGGGAGCAAGAACTGTTTCACTTTAGAAAGCGTTAAAGGACAGCTCAAACGCAGATTTTTTTCAAATCTTCTATAAAACTGGGGATATCACAGCCAATTCACAACTGTGATATCCTCTCATTGACTTGTTCGATGTATTTTCTCTGCATACTCTATCTCTTGTTCTCAGGTTAAAATCTGCTATCTTTCTTTTCTGTAACACAACTTTTCTGACATCTGTATACGCCCCTGTGATTTCATGTTACAATCATAATAATCTTTCACAGATTGTTTTCTTTCACAAAGATAAAATCTGTGATGTACTTCATGCCGAAAGGAGTGTACCCTCATGTATAAGCTCTCTCTCTTTTACCTTTTATTGGGAAAATATTTTTTTATTCTCGGGATGTTATTCCTAATCGATATTCTCGCAGTGATAATCAAACATTTCAGACATCAGCCGCTTTTTATCTCTCAAGGGCAGAAAATCCTTTTCGTGTTCAAGGTTCTGGGGACAATTCCATTTTTCTTCGGATATCTGCTCTTTGTCTTTTTCTCAGATGATCCCCGGCTTTTTGAAGATTTGCTGGATAGTTTCCTCGATTTTTTTGTGTTGCTTACGCCGGCCGCTGTCATCGGATTTGTCCGCTGCAAAACGGTACGAAAACAAAAAGAGCAGGAACTTCTGTCACCGTCCTCCTATAAGATCCAGAGTGATCCCGTTTTTTTCTGGTTTTTTCTTGTCGCACTCCCTTTTACAGGCGGCTTCCTGCTCTTCTGCCTAATCCGCCGCGAAGTCTGGTGGGTATGCTTGACACTGTCTCTCTTTTTTGCATTG
>JAPFCT010000221.1 GCA_026169575.1 Faecalimonas sp. | reverse complement strand
AGCATACAATCCTAAAAGAAAAGGGTTAGGGAACGGAAATATTTGAAAGAGTAATAAAAGAATTTATTAACTGCGAAAGAGATAGCATGATAAAAACTATACGTGTAGGTGATGAAGTGCAAAAAACTACTGCGAAGATAGTGATATTACCGGTGATGTCTCTTGTCCTGATTGCCCAGTGGATCGGTTTATTCTTTACTGGAATTGTATCGATAGTACTTGAAATTCTGTCCAATTTATTCTGGGGATTTGCTATCGTGGGATTTCTTTTTGGTGCGCTTACTGGACATGAAACAATAGAGATGCTAGTTGTGTTATTTGCGGTGCTTATTATCCAACAGATTAGCTATTGGTTACTAAGTACACTTAAAGAAGTTCAATTATCTCTAGATGATTTTATCCGTTCTTAACCGATGTTTTTATTAGAATGAAAATAAGTGACTAGGCATACTTTGCTAGGTGTCGAATTGTGAAATGTGCGTTCTATATTCATTTTTTACGCACAGAATTGACGGGGCATGAATTTATATTTAGTTTAACGAAATATGAAAATGATACGATTATGAAAAAATAAAAGACGATAAAGATTATAAGATTATAGAATTATATATTGGACTCTTTATAAAATATCACTAAAACATGAGATTTATTCTCTATAATGAAATTAATATTGCATATTTCGTGGTGTGATGTTATCCTTTAATGAGTAGAAATTAGGCATTTGGATAATAAAACAGATAATTGAAGGGGGCAAAAATGAAAATAACGTATGATAATCTTTGGAAACTTCTTATTGATAGAAAAAAGAAACGTACAGATTTAATTAAAGAAGCTGGAATAAGCTCTAATGTATTAGCGAGAATGGGGAAAAATGAACCTATTTCAATGGAAAGTATAGGGAAAATATGTGGCTATCTAGAGTGTTCTCCAAATGATATTATGGAATTTATTCATGAATAAATTTATGTGAGTTTAAAGGGAATGTGGTGTAATTATCGATCAAAAAAAACCACTGTCAAAAAGACAACAAGAAATTTATGCATATATAACAAGCTTTTATAATGAACATAAATATCCACCATCATATAGAGAAATTGCCCAATCAGTAGGTTTAAAAAACGCTTCGGGTGTTTGGCACAACTTAACTGCATTAATAGACAAAGGGTATATTAATCGTGACGATGGTCGCCCACGGAGTTTAGTCCCTCAAAACAATAATGATTTAAAGGAAGTACCCTATATAGAAGTCTTTGTTTGGAATGAGGAGGATATTTTATCGGGTAGTTTTGGTAAAAGCGTTTCAATGTTAGCACTTCCTAAAGAATCAACTTATGAAAATGTTATTTCTATAAGGATTAACCAAGACCGAGAAGAATTTGGCTTTAAAAAAGGAGATTATCTTTTTATGGCTCAAAAACCAACTTATTTGAATTCAGAGTTAGTTTATACTAAACCAGAAGGTATTATACAGAAATATGAAGATGCTAATTCCACAAATTTAAATATTGTTGGTAAGATAGTAGCCATGTATAGACGTATGTAATTAAACGAATAGGAGAAAAATGCAAAACATGACAACGATTGAACTATTTGCTGGAATTGGAGGTTTCCGTCTAGCAGCTGAGAAAAATCATTTAAAAACAATTTGGGCGAATGATATTGATCCAATTGCGACGAAAGTATATAGAAGTGCTTTTGGTGAAGGGGAAATTGTTGAAGGAGATATCCATGATTACATTGATAAGATTCCTAATCACGATGTATTAACTGGAGGATTTCCTTGCCAACCATTTTCAAAAGCCGGAAAGAAACAAGGTATTGACGATTATAGAGGTACTCTTTTTGAGGTGATTGTAAATGTACTTGAACAAAAAAAGCCTAAATATTTTATTTTGGAAAATGTTAATAGCCTTTTATTCATGAAAGGTGGGAGTCATTTTAAAACAATTTTATCTGCATTAGCTTCATTGAATTATAAAATTGAGTGGAGAGTCTTTAATGCTGCCTCCTTTGGCTTGGCTCAACATCGGGAAAGAGTGATTATTATTGGATCAAAGAATACCCCCGCTAACAATAGTATTTTTTTAGAAAACGATGAATTGCTTTATTTGCCGGAGAAAGCTATAAATGTTATTGCAAGACCAAACACTTGGCCGCTCATCAGTGAAAGCAAAAATAAGTTTAGTACTTGGGGGATGGCTCTTGGTGAGAAATATGTTTCATACGAAATTCCTGAAAGGCAATATTTACCAGAAAAAAAACTCTGTGAAATACTTGAAGAAGAAGTGGATAAATCTTTCGACTTTACTGAGGATACGCTTGAACGTATTAAAAATAGCCAGTATGTAAATAAATTTTATAACGGTGTTCAAATATTGTATAATCAAGCTGGAGGCGCAAGAATGGGGTATTCAATATTTGGCACCGAAGGTACGGCTCCTACATTGACAGCATCAACAAGTCGCCATTACGAACGATATAAAATTGGAAATAGATTTAGAAGATTAACGAATATCGAATATGCAAGAATTCAAGGATTCCCTGATAATCATTGCAATGCAACTACAGTGTATAATCAATATAAATTATACGGAAATGCTGTACCACCGCAAATAATAGATTATGTTATGAAAAAATTGATATCTGAAGAGTCTATTACAATTGAACCTATTAACCTTTCTGTATTTGATTTCATGGAGGAAAGAATATGACATTAGCGCAAAAAAAAGAAAAAATTAAGTTAAATATTGATTTGATTCAGAGGAAGATTAATGAAGTACTTGATGGAAATCACCTTGATGATGTTAGTCCTATTTTAGAGAGAATAGATAGTTCTGGTAATCTTCCAACATGGTTCAGTACCCTTCAAAATGAAGGAAGGTTGCCTAATCTCGATGGAAAAACGGTTGGAAGTGTTATAGAGAAACTTCTTGTATGTGTGCTTGAAAAATATGTGTTTGATTCAAGAATAACATTGAATGTAAATCCAGCAAGAGGTGTAGATATTCCCGAGTTAGAATTAGGAGTCAAATCTCCTTCTACAAATTTTTGTACTAGTGAACCATATTTTTCTGCATATGAAAGACTTTTGGGGAATGAATATGATGCGATTATTTTATTAACTAATTACCAAGAGGCAAAAAAGCATTCTCCATTTAAACTTCAAATTCTAGAGATAAAGTATTTAAATAAAACAGAGATTGCGGATGCCAAGCTTTGTAGTATAGCAAAAGAAATCAGAAATCATTATAATAATGAGATTATTTTGAAAAAGGTAATGAGATTTCTTTCATATGTAAATCAAAGCGATTGGGAAGCAAAATCAATTATAAAATTGATTAAGAATGTTCTTGTTGCGCAGGAAGATTTAGCAACAAATATAACTGCTTTGCAAAGGGATTTCTTAAGGAAAAATGCTAAGGCCATAGAAGAGGGAAAACCTTTAATTCCAGAAGATTCATTGAATCGAATTTTGGAGATTAATGAAATGTCTCCAGTAGAACAAGCAATTATTACTGCTGCGGACAATTGGGTAATTCTTACTCAAAAGGATAATGGACGATTTCCAAATGACAATGAATGGAATCGATTTTTAGTTAGTCCCTTAGATGGTAAAATTGGAATGAGTTTTGCACTTCAATGGAGATATAATTTTGGAATGTTATTCCGAGTATAAACAATATAAGAGAGATAGATTACATATGGGTATCTAATGATTAAGCCAAAGGGGGCTATCGGGAAATAGATAGTTCTAAATAAGGGCAGATGTGACTCGTGCGAGTCACATCTGCCCTTAAAACTTTTTCATAAAAAGAGAAAAAGATGGCTAACGACAACCATCT
>JAPFCT010000040.1 GCA_026169575.1 Faecalimonas sp. | reverse complement strand
CTTTCTGGCTGTTGGCAATCAGGAAGCACTGAAAGTTTCATGATTTGCCGTTTTGTAGATTGTATCATAAAACGCAGGGGAAAGAAATGAGGAACAGATAAAATCTATAAAAATAAAGGGCGGACTGCATTTGGAATATCCAAAGAAAATCTTTCATTTTTCTTAATAATCCCCTCAAGATAATTTAAATTTATGCTGATATGATAAGGAGTATACAAAGGGGGTATGCAAATGAGCAGGAAATCAGTAAGATATACGATTCATTTTTTAACAGCAGTCAGTATAACCGTAATGGGATTGTTTGTGATATATGGAATGCAGAACGGACTGTTTACAGACCGGGCGAAGATGGAACTGTTGATAGAGCGTGGAGGAATCTTTGGACCGTTATTTTTTATCTTTATTCAGATGGTACAAGTTGTCATTCCGATCATTCCCGGAGGGATTTCCTGCGCGGCGGGCGTAATCTTATTTGGACCGTGGATGGGACTTCTCTATAACTATATCGGGATCGTGATCGGATCAATGATCAACTTTTATCTTGCAAGGCGGTATGGACAGTGCTTTGTAAAATATTTTGTCAGAGAAGAGACGTATGAAAAATATGCACAGTGGCTTGAAAAGGGCAGGAAATTTGATAAGTTTTTTGCATTTGCGATTTTCTTCCCATGTGCGCCGGACGATTTGCTGTGTATGCTGGCAGGACTTACGAAAATGTCATGGAAGCGGTTCTCTGCCATTATCCTGCTAGGGAAACCAGGATCGATCGCCATGTACAGTCTGGCACTTGTATATGCGGGGACATGGATCAGCGGCTTACAGCTGATCTAGACAGAAGGAGGAGAGCATTATGAAAATACTTATTACAACAGATTTATTTTGGCCGGCGATCAATGGTGTCGTGACATCGATCCTGAATTTAGAGAAGGAATTAAGTGCGAACGGACACGAAGTGAAGATCCTTGCAGTGTCGGACAGATGCAATACTTACCGGATGGGAAATATCTATTACATTCGTTCTGTTCCTGCAGCAATCTACCCAAATGTACGGATTCCGGTATCGCGGGGAAAGGCATATATGAAAGAACTTATCAGCTGGTCGCCGGATATTATCCACAGCCAGTGTGAATTTTTCAGCTTTGGGTTTGCAAAACAGATTTCCAGAAGAACAGGGGCAGCATTGCTGCACACGTATCATACGCTGTATGAGCAATATACGGAATACGTTCCGTTTGTGAAAAATCTGAGCCGGGAAGTACTTGGAAAATGGATGAAAAGGCGTCTGTCCTGCGCAGATGCTGTGATCGCGCCGACCAGAAAGGTGGAACGTACATTAAGGCAGTATGGTCTGACAGAAAAAGAGATTGCAGTGATCCCAACGGGAATCTGCCTCAAAAAATATCAGAGAAGATACAGTGAGACAGAACTGGATCAACTCAGAGAACAATATGCGATTCCGAAGGAGGCAAAAGTATTATTAAGTCTCGGAAGACTTGGATTTGAAAAACGGGTGGATGAACTGATCTATGGAATGTGCCATTTAGTAAAGCATGGAGAAAATGTCAGGCTTTTGATCGTCGGAGACGGGCCGGCAAGAGCCAGTCTGGAGGAACTGACAGAGAAACTTCATCTTGGAACATATGTGAAATTTGCCGGGATGGCAGCGCCTGCGGATACGGTAAAGTATTATCAGCTTGGGGATATCTTTGTCTGCGCATCGACGAGCGAGACGCAGGGACTTACCTACATAGAGGCGATGGCAAGCGGACTTCCGCTCGTGTGCAGAAAAGACCCGTGTCTGTACGGGGTGCTGGAGGAAGGCGGAAACGGATATTCTTACGAGAATCTGAATGAATTTGCGGAGGCAGTCAGCAGGATGATAAGGGAACCATTGTGGATGGAACGGGCGGCAGAACACAGTATGGAGAATGCAAAACAATTTGGAACCGGGCAGTTCGGAAAAAAGGTGATAAATATCTATCAGAAGGAACTATGGAGAGGAGCGTATGAGAGAGATGAAAGTATTGCTTTATGCGAAAAACGAAAAAATCGTATCGAAAAGTGGAATCGGGCGTGCAATGCTCATGCAGAAAAATTCTCTTAAAGCAGAGCGGGTGGAACTGACTTTTGATCCGCAGGATGATTTTGACATCGTACATTTAAATACAGTATTTCCAAGCGACTACCGCATGGCAAAGAGGGCGAAGCGCGCAGGAAAGAAAGTCGTATATCACGCGCATTCGACAAAAGAAGATTTTCAGAATTCTTTTACGGGATCCAATCTGGCAGCGCCTCTTTTTAAGTGGTGGATCATGAAATGCTATCAGATGGCAGACCTGATCCTGACACCGACAGAATATGCAAAATCTTTGTTAAATGGATATGGGATACGAAATCCGATCGCTGTGATCTCCAATGGGGTAGATACATGCGAATTTCAGAAAAATACGCTGGACAGAGAGTCGTTCCGGAGAACGTACGGGTTTCGCGATGAGGATAAGATTGTGATGTCAGTCGGTCTGTACTTTGAGCGGAAAGGAATTCTGGATTTTGTCGAACTGGCAGGGAGAATGCCGGAGTATCAGTTTATCTGGTTTGGCGATACACCGGAACTTCAGATCCCAAAGAAAGTGCGGGAGGCGATCCATACGGATCTCCCAAATCTGACCTTTGCAGGATATGTTCCGAAGGAAGAACTGAAAAAGGCGTACAGCAGCTGCGATCTGTTTCTGTTCCCGTCTTACGAAGAGACGGAAGGAATCGTCGTACTGGAAGCGCTTGCCTCGCAGATCCCGGTAATTTTAAGGGACATCCCGGTTTACAGAAACTGGCTTCAGAATGGGAGAGATGTATATAAATGCAGGAATAATGATGAATTCTGGGTGCGGGTACATCAAGTGCTGCAGCATCAGCTACCGCTTCTGACGGACAATGGAAGAGCGCGGGCAGAAGAGCGGGACATCCTTTGTCAGGCAAAGAAATTAAAATATTATTACAGTGGACTCTGTTCTAAAAGTGTATAGTGAATTATTTAACAAATAAATTGCAAAATGGTGTGAATGACAGGCGAAAATATCGTTGAAAATAAAAAAGAAAACTTATAAAATGCAGGAAATTAAAAATAATCCTGCATTTTTCTTAGTTTTTCAATCAATTTAATCAGAAAAATGAAAGGAAATGAATGATAAATATTATAAAATTTCAATAAAAAGATTGACATTTTGAGAACGAAATGAGATAATGAGAACAAATTCGGAATTTAAGGAGGATATCGAATATGTCAACAAAAGCTTATTATCCAATTAACGAGATCGGTGCTGGAAAGCCAGGTTTTTCTAAAACACGTTCTATCATCGAAGCAGCATTTTACGGAAATAACGTAGTGAAAGTAAACACTTTAAAAGAAGCTTATGAGTTAGCGAAAAATTCACCAGGAACAATCGTGACAGATATGCCTGTATATAGAGGAGAAGAGTTTGGTCTGGAGAAAGATGCAAAAGTTCTGTTATTCAATGACGGAGCAGTGACAGGACGTTACGCAGCAGCACGCCGGATCAAGGGAGAACCGGGAGTAGATTCCGCAAAGCTTGACAAAGTAGCGATGGATGCCATCTATGAATCACGCTGGAAAACAATGTACCACGCAGAAGTATTCGTAGGTCTTGATCCAGAATTCATGGTAAAAGCACATCTTCTGATTCCGGAAGGCGAAGAGAATATCATGTACAACTGGATGCTCAATTTCCAGTACATGTCAGATGAATATGTAAAAATGTATAAGAAATCAAAACCAGTCGGAGAAGGCAAAGAACCGGATATCTACATCTTCTCAGATCCACAGTGGATCCCGCAGGAAAGACCGGACGTAGATTTCAGCTGCTTAAGCGACCCGCTTACATTATGCTATTTTGATACTGCAGAGAACTGTGCATGTATCTTAGGTATGAGATATTTCGGAGAGCACAAAAAAGGAACACTGACAATGGCATGGGCGATCGCAAACAGAAACGGATACGCTTCCTGCCACGGCGGACAGAAGGAATACACACTTGCTGACGGCTCTAAGTTCGTAGCATCTGTATTCGGACTTTCCGGATCTGGTAAATCTACATTGACACATGCAAAACATGGTGGAAAATATCCGATCACAGTATTACATGACGATGCATTTATCATCAATACAGATACATGCTCATCCGTAGCATTAGAGCCTACTTATTTTGATAAGACAGCAGATTACCCGACGGGATGCCCGGATAACCAGTATCTGTTATCTGCTCAGAACTGCTCTGCTACCATGGATGAAGAAGGACATATCCAGTTAGTGACAGAAGATATCAGAAATGGTAACGGCCGTGCGATCAAATCAAAATTATGGTCACCAAACCGTGTCGATAAGATCGATGCTCCGGTAAATGCGATCTTCTGGATCATGAAAGACCCTACGATTCCGCCGGTGGTAAAATTAAAAGGATCTGCACTTGCATCTGTAATGGGAGCGACACTTGCGACAAAGACATCCACAGCAGAACGTGTTGCAGCAGGAACAGACTTAAATGCACTCCGCATCGTTCCATATGCAAACCCATTCAGAACATATCCACTTGTAAATGACTATGAGAAGTTCAAAAAATTAGTGGAAGAAAAGAACGTAGACTGCTATATCGTAAACACAGGTGACTTCATGGGCAAAAAAGTACAGCCGAAAGACACACTTGGAATCTTAGAAGCAATCGTAGAAGGCAAAGCAGAATTCAAACAGTGGGGAGCTTTTGAAGACATCGAGATCATGGAATGGGAAGGATTTGTTCCGGATCTGAACGATGAAGATTACAAAGCTCAGTTAAAGAATGCAATGCAGAATCGTGTCAATGCAGTAGAAGGATTTGCCGTAAACAAAGACGGATACGACAAACTTCCGGATGAAGCATTAGAGGCGCTGAAGAAACTGGTAGCAGAAGTTTAGAAATCATCAGTTGATTTTTAGAAAAAAGAATAAATGATCTCATGGAAATACCCTGGCCGTACCACGAAAGAAGAGTGGAGGTCAGGGTGTTTTTTGTCTATTTTTGTAAGGGGAATGCAGGCTGTAGTAAGTGCGGCGGCATGTCTTGCAGCGAAGAAGGCAGCAGAAAGTGGAAAAGAAGAACGCATTTTTTATGGGTTTTAAGGAAATTCTAAGACGGAATATTCAAATAAATGTGTGGAAAAGGGCTCTGAATTCTTGTTTTGATAGTTTTGTTATGCGTTTGCCCTCAAAAAAAGAGCGGAGGACATTGCTGTCTTCCGCAAAATAAAGTAGAAATATTCTGAAATAGACTGTTGAAAATTAAAAGAGTATATGATAGCTATCGGTTATCCGTGAAAGAAAGATATCTTTTGCAGTGATTCAAAATCTTTATTCCATTTTAAACCAGAAACGCGAAATCCTGAAAATCCTTGTTTTCCTCCCGGTCTGACGACGTATACTATTTTTAGCAAGTCATGTGTCTGGATGATTCGTTGGGAAATCCAATATTTCTTGCGAAAGAGCTGGATGGCGTGCCTTGGAGAATTTGCTTCGATATAGATGGTGTCGAAATGTGCCGGAATGCAAAAGTCACGTTCGATGGCACACAATTTTTCCGTACTCAATTCTACGCCAAAGGTAATTTGATATTGTTGCATCGTAGTCTCCTATACGTATGATTTTATATATTTTTTTACCGTGAACGTCTGGTCAGCAATTTTTTCTGTGCGAATAGTCTCAAAATGCTTAGGACAAAAGTCTTTTCGGACGGTAATGGTATTTAAACAGTCATACCCCAGTTTCTGATATAATCGGATCGCTCCTTCATTTCGGGCAGCCGCTTCTATGTAGAGAGATTCCGAGTATTTTTGTACAATTGCTTCTACCTGGAGAATGGCTTGTGTGCCGAGCCCGCGACCTTGATATTCAGGCAAAATGAACAAGTCTTCCAGCCAGTCAATCTTTGCTCCACGGTTTCCCAGGTGAACAAATCCGATCCATTCGTTCTCATATTTTATCAAATAGAAAATATGCCCTTCGGCTGTCCAATGCTTCAGATCTTCCAGAGAATCTTCTGTGCTTTGCTCATAATGGCTGTGGACATACCAAAATTTTCGGATAAGATTGCTCGCAATGTTTGTTTCCGTGGAAAATGGCAGTAGTTCAATATTCATAAATCTGATCAGCTCCTTAAAGTTATTATGAAATCTTGTATGTATAAGTCTCTTCTCCGGTTTTTACAAAACCGATGGAAAGAAACATTTTCTGACTCTGTGTGTTAAAAGGATAGATCTCTGCGGTGATCTGATCCATTCCTTTTTCTTTTGCAAGTTCCATCAGTTTCAGGATACAGCGTCTTCCAATCCGCTTATTTTGATAATCTTTGCATACAACAATGCAAACCTCCTGATCATCGCGGAGTGTCACATCACCGACAAGCACTCCCTGATACTGGATATAGAAACAATCTCCGTGGGTGCTGAGAAACGTATACATTTTTTGCAGCCGTTCGAGAGAGTAGGGAAAATCAATGTTGTCGACCTGCCTGCATAGATCCAGATCCTGATACCACTGAAGCGCGGTATCATAGTTTGGATAATAGGGGATCAAAGTGATTTCAGAATCGATTCGAATCGGTTTCATAGTTTTTATCTTCCTTTCTTTTCCGGGTATTCAGTGTGCTGGAAAAACGCTTCATTTTCGCTATAGAGAGTGGCAATCAGGCAGAAAAAATAGCAGGAATAATTTATAGTTGTCTGCTGATCGATCTCAGGGTGAGAAACGGATACTGCATGACACTCCAACCGCCGCGGATAGAGACTTGAAGGTCATAATCCGCATCTGAGAACTCTAATGGTACTTCATTGGAGAACAATCCATCCATACTTATCACAAAGACAGAGCGTGTGCTGTCATCTACTTCTAACTCAATGGTCTCATCATTTTTTATAGGGATACCAAGTTCTTTCGGTTTACCGGAAATATATTTTTTCTTTAAGTAACGGGCACGATTCGCGCCACACTGTGCACAGTCATCGTCTCCGATCGGAAGAGGAGTGAAGAAGAAATTTTTTATAAAATCCTCCCGGGAAATCTCATATACGATCCAGTAAGAAACAAGACAAGAACGAAATTGCTTTTGGCGATGGATGATTAAT
>JAPFCT010000296.1 GCA_026169575.1 Faecalimonas sp. | reverse complement strand
GACAAAGAGACTCCGTTTGTCACACGAGAGGAAGACTATGACAGAGGAAACCAGATGCTCAAGGAGAAATACCAGAAACCTCTGACCCCTCTTACGATGGGGAAAGAAGGAAGCCGCGCATACTAAAAGGGAATGCGTGTAGAAAAAGAGGGATTTTCCGTAGAGGCCATTGAGACGACCGGGGCAGGGGATACGTTCTGTGGATGTGCGCTTGGATATCTGCTGGAGCATGATCTGGGGCAGTTGTCCAAAGAAGAGTTAGAAGAGATGCTGACATTTGCAAATGCCGGGGCGGCGCTGATCACTTTGAAAAAAGGAGCGATCCGTTCGATGCCGAAGGAAGAAGAAATCAGGAGATTTTTGAAAGAACAATAAAAAAATAGTCGGATAGTTCATTTGTTTCAGAGGGAAGCTGACGTCTGAAAAAAGAGTAGTTATGTGTTCTTGGAAAATCCTGCTTGCAGGCAGATTGACTTTCCCCGCCTGCTATGTTACTATTTTCTGGAAAAGTAAATAGCCGGGGAGCTTGTAGACAGGCTGAGAGGAAGGTGTGAACTTCGACCCTGATACCTGATTTGGATAATGCCAACGTAGGAAAGAATTGATTTTATTAAGAAGTTTGACGGAGTACCAATTGAGGTGCTCTGTTTTTTAATATAATGGAAAAAGGTGATTTTTCATAGGAAATTCCGGAGGGCTGCTATGGAATAAAATACAGAGTCCTATGTAAAAAATGCTCTACTTCAGGCATGATCCTCAAAATCCTTTTGAAGTTCTGTCATAGAAACATTTCCGGCACAAAGTAAATGAGGAATATTCTGCCGCGGGCAGAAGAAAGAAGAGGTGCATCATATGTCAGAGAAATACCACACACAGATGGAGGCAGCAAGAAAAGGGATCATCACAGAGGAGATGCGGGCAGTAGCGCGAAAGGAATACCGCACAGCGGAGGAAATCCGTGACCTGGTGGCAAAAGGGCAGGTGGCAATCTGTGCAAATAAAAGGCACACCTGTCTGGAACCAAACGGAGTAGGTTCGATGCTCCGCACGAAGATCAATGTAAATCTTGGCGTGTCTAAAGACTGTAAAGACTATGAGGTCGAGATGGAGAAAGTGATGGCAGCGGTCCACATGGGAGCAGAAGCGATCATGGATCTTTCCTCCCATGGGAATACACAGCCATTTCGCAGAAAGCTGACGCAGGAGTGTCCGGCGATGATCGGAACTGTGCCGGTCT
Source organism: Faecalimonas sp. (assembly GCA_026169575.1). Next base: position 14,952 of record JAPFCT010000296.1, on the reverse strand, counting down.
ATGACAGTGTGATCCATTATCAGAGAGATCTTGCCACACTGACGGCAAAGGATTTTATCGATGTAGTCAGGCTTCATGCAGAGGACGGAGTAGACTTCGTTACACTTCACTGTGGGATCACAAGAAAGACGATCGAACAGATTAAGCAACATAAACGGAAGATGAATATCGTATCCCGAGGCGGATCGCTTGTATTTGCATGGATGAGTATGACCGGAAATGAAAATCCATTCTATGAGTATTTTGATGAGATTCTGGAAATCTGCCGGGAATATGATGTGACGATTTCGCTCGGAGACGCATGCCGCCCGGGCTGTCTGGCAGATGCGAGCGATGTGTGCCAGATTGAGGAACTGGTGCGTCTCGGAGAGCTGACCAAACGCGCATGGGAAAAAGATGTGCAGGTGATGGTGGAAGGACCGGGGCATATGCCGCTTGACCAGATTGAGGCAAATATGAAATTACAGCAGACGATCTGCATGGGCGCGCCGTTTTATGTGCTGGGTCCGATCGTGACCGATATTGCACCGGGATACGACCACATCACGGCGGCGATCGGAGGCGCTGTGGCAGCTTCGGCAGGGGCGGCATTTCTCTGCTATGTGACGCCGGCAGAACATCTGGCGCTTCCGAATGTAGAGGATGTCCGTCAGGGGATCATCGCATCGAAGATCGCGGCACATGCGGCAGACATTGCAAAACATGTTCCGCATGCAAGAGATCTCGATGACCGGATGGCAGATGCCAGAAGAACTTTTGACTGGGAAGAACAGTGGAACTGTTCGATCGACCCGGAGACTGCAAAACAGATCCGGGGGGAACGGAAACCGGAGATTGAGGAGAGTTGCTCGATGTGTGGGAAATTCTGCGCGGTCAGAAGTATGAACAAGGCGCTGAATGGCGAATATATTGATATTCTGTAATAGGGAAAAGATTGTAACAGAGAATTTGTTGTGATTTTATCCTGTATACCGTATAATAAATCTATCAGTAGCCGGGGCAGGTCATTTTCAGAAAAGTTGTATAACATGGAATGAGGATGAATCGTATCCAGAATGGCAGTAAGAAGCATAAGGAGGAAAAGGCGATGTATAGAATCTCTAATTTTACGAACAATGATGATATTAAGGTGTTAAATTCTCTTGGACCATTTACTGTTATCGAATACCAGAGAGATTTAAGTGTGATGCCACATAATGCGGCGCTGGCATATTTCTGCAATGAGATGAAAGTCAGAAAACGGCAGGTCATCTGTGATGTCAATCAGGCAAATATCACGCTGCAGGCAGGCGCGATGCAGTGGACGGTAGGAAATGTCAACGCGACGACCGGAGTCAAGGGTGTGGGGGACTTATTCGGAAAAGCAGTCAGAGGTAAGATGACAGGTGAGTCTGCGATCAAGCCGGAGTATACCGGAAGTGGGATTCTCGTGCTGGAACCGACTTACAAGCATATCCTTCTGATGGATCTCAGAGACTGGAACGGATCCATCGTTTTAGATGACGGACTATTTCTTGCATGTGATGCAAGGCTGAAACATAAAGCGGTGATGCGCTCTAATATTTCTTCTGCTGTTGCCGGAAATGAAGGCTTGTTCAATCTCGGAGTGGTGGGGGAAGGCGTACTTTGCCTGGAAGCACCTTGTCCGCGGGAAGAACTTGTAGAGATCACGCTTCAGGATGACGTGCTGAAGGTAGATGGAAATATGGCGATTGCATGGAGCGGCAGCTTAAACTTTACTGTAGAACGTTCTGGAAAGACACTTGCCGGTTCAGCGGCTTCCGGAGAAGGACTGGTCAACGTGTACCGCGGAACCGGAAAAGTACTTCTGGCGCCGGTGCTGGATGGAAATGTATAGAAGCGATGGATGGAGCCAGTATTTTCAAGAATAAAGTTTAGAAGCGACAGCTGAATTGGAATGAAAAACAGAATTTCCATTCGAAAATGAAAAATGAAATTTGTGTAAAATATACAAGAAATGTATGGCGTTTTTGTATAAAATAATGGTATAATCAGTTGCGCAAAGTCTTGAAACAGAGAGGAGAATGTTATTGATATGGTAGATTTAAAAGCGAGACCGTATTATCTGTCAGAAGAAGACTGTAAATGGGTAGAGGATACAATTGCAAATATGAGTCCGGAAGAAAAAGTAGGACAGTTATTCTTCCAGCTGACAGCTTCACACGATGAAGAATATTTAAAAGAACTTATGGAGAAATACCACCTGGGAGGATGTCGTTACAATCCTGCACCGGGAAAAGCGATTCAGGAGCAGAACCGGATCCTTCAGAAATACGCAAAAGTTCCGGTGTTTATCGCATGTAACACAGAAGCCGGAGGAGACGGTGCATGTGCAGACGGAACACATATTGGAGCAGGAGTTAAGATCGCTGCCACAGATAAGGAATCATATGCATTTGCATTAGGAAAGATGGCAAATGAGCAGGCAGCTGCGATCGGATGCAATATGGCATTTGCTCCGGTAGCAGATATTCTCTATAACTGGGAGAATACAGAGATCGTGACACGTGCATTCGGCGGAGACGCAGAGCGCGTGGCAACTATGAGCAAAGCGTACTTAAATGGAGCGCACACAATTCCAGGATTTGCCTGTGCGGCAAAGCATTTCCCGGGAAATGGACAGGACTTCAGAGACGCGCATATTGCGAATAATGTCAACTATTTTGATGTGGAAAAATGGGATGAGACGTATGGACATGTTTACCGGACATTGATCGAAAATGATCTGGATGCGATCATGGGAGGACATATCATGCTGCCGTCTTATGCAAAGGAAATTAATCCGGAATTAAAAGATGAAGATATGATGCCGGCAACATTAAGTCCTGAGATCATGACAGGTCTTCTGAGAGACCGGCTTGGATTCAACGGTATGGTTGTGACAGACGCTTCCCATATGGTAGCAATGACAGACCGTATGAAGCGTTCTGAGATGCTTCCGGCAAGTATCAATGCCGGATGTGATATGTTCTTATTCTTCAACGATCCAGAGGAAGATTTCGCAACAATGCTGGATGCATATCAGACTGGAATCATCAGCGAGGAGAGAATGACAGAAGCGCTGACACGTATTTTAGGACTCAAAGCGCATCTCGGACTCAACAAGAAGAGCAAAGAGGAACTGGTACCTCAGCCGGAGACAGCAGAAGAAGTACTTCAGAGAGAGGAATACAAAGAGATGCAGAAGGCAATCAGCGAAGACTGCATCACACTTGTAAAATACAAAGACAAAGACGTGCTTCCGATGACGCCGGAGCGTTATAAGAGAATTATGATCGTGCACATCAAAGGTGCGGAGAATAGCATGTCAGCTCTGATGAAAATGCTCGGAGGCGGAAAAGGAAATCCGGCAGAAGCATTAAAAGAAAAATTATGTGCAAAGGGATTCGATGCATTTATTTACGAAAGTCCGCTTGATGTGATGAAAAAGCAGATTGAAGCAGGTGAGAAGCCAGACTTAAATATTTACTTTGCAGGAAAGAATGCGATCGCTGATTTCGTATCCGATATGGATCTTGTGATCACACTCTGTGATGTGCCAAACGGAAGACCAAGCTTTGGAATGTCAAAGGGAGGCGGAGAGATCCCGTGGTATGTATTTGAAGTTCCGGTTGTTGTTGTCGGATGCGGACAGCCGACCATGCTTGCAGATATTCCGCAGGCACGGACTTATATCAATACTTACGATTCCAAAGACACAACACTTGACGCACTGGTAGAGAACCTTATGAACGGGGAAGCGTCTTTCAAAGGAACAGACCCGATCGACAGTTTCTGCGGATTATTTGATGCAAGACTGTAAGAAAGCAGCGTGCGGCAAGAAACAGAGATCTGATATAAGCCGAAAGCAGATTTATTTTGCTTTCGAAAAAGAATGAAAAATTTTTTACAAATAAAAGAATGAAAATCAAAGGAAAGATTCACAGAAGTTGTGGATCTTTTCTCTCTATATGAGGAAAAAGAACAGCAGAATGGGAAAGGGAAAAGAAGAAAGTGTTTTGCAGGAGAAAGAAAAGGGATGAAAAGGAACAAGAAAAGCAGTATACTAGAGAAGAGAAAAAATTTATCTAATGTGTCGTAACACTCACTGCTTTTGTTATGGGAGTGTCAACATCAGAATATTTTCAGAATTGTGGAGGTGACCAAAAGAAAAATGGAATATAATATATACCGAATCGCCAACCGTTCACAGATTTCCCAATGTGAACAATTTGTGATTGACCAGTATTTATGGGACAGTTTACAGACCCCAAAAGCGTATGGAAGAGCAGGGTATATCGAAGGTCAGGGAATCTATGTGGAGATGACCTGTGAAGAGCGTGATCCAAAACGGCTTTGCGGCAAGGATAAAGAACTGGTCTACAAGGATAGCGCACTGGAGGCATTTTTTGCATTTCCGGATGGAGAGATGAGCGCCGAAAAACCATGTATTTACGTTAATTTTGAAATGAACGCAAATGGAGCGCTGTATGCTGAGAAAGGATATGCCAGGGAGAACCGGACGTTGCTCTCGGATGAATATTATCAGAAAGCAGACTGCCAGGCGAAAATAGAAGCTGATCAGTGGAGCGTGTCTGTATTGATCCCGGAAGCGCTGTTGGAGGAAATCACCTCTCTTGAGCGTATAAAATCCGGACAGACATTTTATTGTAATTTTTACAAAATTTCAGAGGATGAAAAAATCCAGCACTTTGGATGCTACAGTCCAATTGAAAGCAAAGAGCCGAACTTTCATCTTCCAGTCTGCTTTGCGAAGGCGGTGATTGTCGATGTATAATGAACTGACAAAGAATGATATCAGAAAAATGCGCGAAGAGATTGAATACCGGAAGGTTGTACTGCGAAAAGAACTGTTAGAAGACGTGAAAGAGGCGCGGGCACATGGCGATCTCAGCGAAAATTTTGAATATCATGCTGCAAAAAAAGAAAAAAACAAAAATGAGAGCAGAATCCGTTATCTGGAGCGTATGATCAAGACGGCCAGGATCGTGTCCGATGAATCGAAGGAAGATGAAGTGGGGCTGAACAATACCGTCCATCTTTATTTTGAAGAAGATGACGAGGTAGAAATATTTAAACTGGTAACGACGGTGCGTGGAAATTCCCTGAAAGGGCTGATCAGCACAGAATCTCCGATCGGAAAAGCGATCCTCGGGAAAAAAGAGGGAGACAGAGTATTTATCCGCGTATCCGGTGATGACGGATATTATGTCGTGATCAGAAAAATAGAAAATACGGTAGATGACGGCAGCGACCGGCTCCGGAGTTATTAAAAGTGCGGGAATAAAATCATAGTTTCTTCAGATACTATTTCCTGAGGTGAGCATATGAATCAGAAAAAACAGGAAGCAGTCAATCAGAAGAAAAACGAGGAACGATTTAACAGCGTGACACAAAAGAAAAAACCGGAAAATCAGAATCAAAGCCACAATGTACGAAAAGAAGCTGTGGATGCGACAAGAAGGCAGGTATAGGACAAATAAAGAGCTTGTCAAGTAAAGTGGGTAAATCAGACGATGCCCGCTTTCCCGGAAATCATATTTTTTTATGCGGGATTCATTTTTTTTTAAGAAATTTTCGCTTTCTTTTAGAAAACAATCATACTTTGGACACATTTTCCTTTTATACTAAGAGTCAGATAGTTGATTAAGTAATCACTATCTCCCCCCTCTTAAAGTAGAGCGTTGAAGATAAGACGCATACTTTACTCTCATTCCTTTAGATAACTATAAAACAACGAAGCCCGTTAACCCTTGTGGTTGACGGGTTTTCGCTATGTACAGGTAAATATTCTCTACGGTCCGGGCACTTTTTGGACACTTTCGGACAACTTTTCTGATGGTGACCTGGGAAGTAGGGCGGACTTGGATACTTCAAATATTTTTTGTAATTCAATAATTTAGGCTGGATATAAGTGTTTCTATCTGCTACTATTATCGTATAGAATTCCTCTGCAAAAATGGAGGAGTAAAATGAAAAGAAAACATTGTTTAAAGGAACTTACGATTAAAGATAATTTTATGTTTGGCGCAGTGATGCTGGATGAGAATAACTGCAAGGGATTTCTGGAAAGAGTTTTGGAGATGCCGATTGACCGGGTGGAAGTTAGTCGGGAGAAGAGCATCGTATATCATCCGGAATATAAAGGTGTTCGGTTGGATGTGTATGCAAAAGATGAGCACCGCAAGCATTATAACGTCGAGATGCAGGTGAGAAAGAAAGCTGCACTTGGAAAGAGGAGCCGCTATTACCAGAGTCAGATGGATATGGAAATCCTATTATCCGGAGAAGATTATGCAGAGATTCCAGATACATATGTAATTTTTCTCTGTGATTTCGATCCGTTCGGGGAAGAGAAATACCGATATACATTTGCGATGAAATGTCAGGAATCAGAGGAAACCAATCTGGAAGATGGAAGAGTCATTCTGTTTCTGAATACACATGGGAAGAATGAAAGTGAAGTTCCAAAAGAACTGGTAACATTTCTAAAATATGTCAAGGCAGACCTTGCAGGAAGTGAAGAAAAGTTTGATGATCCCTATGTGGAGCAGTTACAGAAATTCATTCGCAGGGTCAAGGAAAGCCGGGAGATGGAGGAGCGCTTTATGATTTTTGAAGAGATGTTGAAGGAAGAACGCGCAGAAGGTCGTGAGGAAGGAAGACTGGAAGGATATGTGAATCTCCTGCTCAATGTTCTGCAGGAGATTGGAGAAGTACCGCCAGCGCTTCAGGAGAAGATAGCATTTGAAAAAGAGGAAAAGGTTCTCATTGCGTGGGCAAAACTGGCTGCGAAAGTTACATCGATAGAAGAATTTATGCAGAAGATGTAAGTAGTATCTATTTCTGATCGAGGATCAGATCTGAATTTCCGGAGGTTTCACAGTTCTTGTGAAAGCTTCGGAAATTCATAACAAGTCAATGCCGTTTCAGGCAATTATTCAAAGACAGACAGAGGAATTCTATATTGAAAAATAATTTTAATTTTTATACATTCTCTGATATTCACTTGGCGAGATTCCAGTTGCTTTTTTAAAGCAGAGGGAAAAGTACTGCTGGCTGTCGAAACCGGCAGCGGAGGCGATGGTCTGGATGGGATCATTGCTTGTTGCGAGCAGATGTTTTGCTTTTGTCAGTCGTTCCTGGTAGATGTACTCGGATAATTTTATTCCGGTAATCTGACGGAACAGGCGGGAAATGTAAGTTTCGTTGTAATTTACGATCGACGACAAGGTCGATAAGGAAATTGTCTCATGCAGGTGTTCTTTAATATAGGTTTTAATTTTTTGAATGACGGCTTCATTTTTATCAGTGGCATTCAGTGAGAGGACATCAAATAATTGTGTGGAAAAATGTTCCAGGTAGTGGAATGCCTCCTCCCAGTTTGGGAAGTCGTTCAGATGATAGAGCGGATAGATGGCGGTCCGCGGCGCAAGTTTTTCCTGCAGGTGGTAGAGTGTAATGTAGGAGATCAATGTTGTAGAGATCCCGAGATAGATTTCGATCGCCTCCAGTGCATGCATACTTTTTTGCTTTTTACACAGATCCCGCAGTGCATGCAGTGTGAGGAGATATTCAGACCAGGTGTTCTGATACAGGTAAAAAGACAATTCCTGTAATTTCTGGGATGCAGTATTTCTGTCCGAATTTTTGAATGTGACAGAAGTCTCGGAGGCTGCGCGGGGTTCAAAGACAGAAACGGAAGAGACCGTCCAGGTATTTCCGTTATTCTGGATTTCCAGCTGCTGAAGCAGACGATAGTAAGTATTGGCGGCAGCATCCAGAGGAACCGGCTGAGGATAAAGGATCAGGTTTACATTCCGGTGCAGGGTTGTCATGCTGTAATTCATCAGATCTTCCAGACAGCTTTTTAAAAAGGTGAGTTCATTCGGAATCGACTTACTGAAATCTTTTGAAGGCTGGAAGAACCAAAGCATGTTTCCGTGATTCAGATTCAGCATTGTATTGCTGAAAGAATGATCCAGAAGTTCTTCAGCCAGAGTCAGATATTCCAGGACAAAGGTGGACATATTTTTTGCATATTCGTCGATGGAGCGGAGGTGTACGACCATGTAGGCAAGGTAGACCGGCCGGGAAACATCGAGACAGAAGTCAGAACCGGCAAGAGCGAGTTCCTGAAAAATCTGATGGGGATCATGTCCGGTCAGTATTTCTCTGAGGAGATTTTGCTGCATCAGATGTGTCAGAAGCCGGTCTTTGCTCCGGGCGCCGTCGAGGAGGAGTTCTGTCTGTGATTCTTTCAGGATATTTTCAATGACGCGGCGCACTTCAGTCAAAATCGTCTCATCGGACTCTGTCTTCAGAAGATAGGAAGTATGGGAGAGCCGGTTTGCCTGATAAATATATTCAAAGTTATCATAGGCAGTCAGAAAGATAATATGACACCGGGGCCAGCTCTCGCCGACTTGTCTGGCAAGTTCCAGCCCGCTGCAGCCAGGCATATGGATATCAAGCAGCATCAGATCAATTTTAGAGACAGAGAGGATCTCCAGTGCTTCTGCTCCGGAATAGGCTTTCTGAATATTCAGATCTGTTTTGATATGTTCTTCTATCAGTGTGAACAGATAGTTTACAATATAGCGTTCGTCATCAACAATTAATAAGTTCATAAATATCCCCCTTTGTTTCATATGAATTTTTCTTCGTTTCCGCTAGATCTTAGGAAAACCGTCACCTGGTCTGCGGATTCCGGATGCAGGGCAGGTGACAGAAGAAGCATCTGCTTCCATCTGGAATATGATCGCGGCACAGAGTCCTCCGAGTGGAGAACGTGAAATTTCAAGAGAATCTCTGTCTCCGGAGAAAATATGCAGGCGCCTCTGGATATTCAGGATTCCGGACATTTCTACTCCGGCAGAAGAATGGGCGCTGTCCTGCAGCTTTTTTTGCAGTGTGGCGAGGAGTTCCTCTGTGAGTTCTTCTCCGTTGTCTTCGATGACCATACGCAGAGACTGTTCTCCAGGGAGAAAACGGACGCGGATCAGTCCGTCGCAGATTTTGTTTTTCAGTCCATACTGAAAGGCATTTTCAAGGATTGGCTGCAGGATCAGCTTTGGAACAGACAGCGATGCAAAACGGTCAGGCAGTTCTTCCAGATCGATCTGAATGCGCCCGGCAAAGCGGAGCCCCTGGATGTAAACATAATTTTTCATGTGTGCATATTCTTCGGCAAGTGTCACATGATCCATACTGTTTTTTGTGATATAGCGGAAGCAGGAGGCAAGGGCATTTGCGACCTGGGATGCTTCCTCCGGTTCAAAGCGGATCATGCGCTGCAGCATAAAGAAGCTGTTATACAGAAAGTGTGGGTTGATCTGCGCCTGAAGCTGTTTCATCTCGGCTTTTTGCAGGAGAAGCTTCTGGTTGTAATCCCGCTCGATCAGGTGACTTAATTTGAGCGCCATATTATTAAAGGCATGATATAAGTAGGCGAAATCATCATTTCCGGTCTGCACGATCTGTACCTGAAAATTTCCATGTTCCACTTCGTCAAATGCATCTGTCAGCTTGCTCAGAGGCTTATGTACCATGCGGTAGATTCCGATAAAAAACAGAATGCTGGCACAGATGACGAGAAAGAAGAACAAAAAGAGCAGGCCATAGCTGTAGCGGATCGATGGCAGCAGCGAAGTATCTGAAATCAGCCGTACATAGATGCCGCCGGAAGATTCCATCCGGCTTAAGAAGGCCGTGTAAGCTTTTCCGTGTAATTCGATTTTCTGATAGGAAGGAGCAGATGCATGCGCGTTCTGTTTCAGAAAGGCTTCAGCCTCCTTGCAAAGTTCAGAGGGAAGATTTGACAGAGAGAACCCATTTTCCATACGGAACAGATAAAATTCATCCGGGTAAGAGCTGTTTGCTTCCAGGTAGGACTGCAGTGCTTCTTCGGACAGAACGAAATTGACTGCAAAGGCAGGGCTGCTGGAAAACGGAGCCATAAATACAGATAATGTTTTCCTGCCATCCAGCGGCGACCGGTAATATTCTACTAATCCATGTGTCTCTGTCAGATTCCGGTAAAAGTCAGTATCTTCCTCCGTGAGTGTACAGTAACTTCCGCCGTGGTAATTATCAGAGTTATACATTACATTATAATGGAACAGAAAGGCATGTGCAGTCTCCAGAAACGGGGAGGAGCTGCATAAGCTTGACAGCTGTTCGCGCAGCAGATTGATGCGGATGCTTCTGTCATAGGTAGAAAGATAAGGATAGACGACGGCAAGATCACGAAGCAGATCCTGCTCGGTCATGTGAAGATTGGCCGTGTAGATCTGCTGCAGATTTTCATCCAGGCGTGCAATATAAGAATCATTATTGGACTGGATCGCATCCAGCGCCTGTTTCTGCTGTTTCAGATTATTGTGATGCAGGTAGATCAGACTGACTGTCATCAGCGGGAGCAGGACAGCCAGAAAAAGAAGGATCACTTTCTTTAACAGTGCATGCTTCCCATGGGAAAAACGGGATGCAAGAAGATTTTTAAAATTGATGTTTCCGGACATGGTTACTTTCCTTAAATTCCTTTCTGTTTTCTTATGCTTCAGTATAGCATACAGAAAAATGGAATACAAAGTCAGTCGGTTATAATATTTTGTCATTTGTATAAAATTTTGTTATCTTAGTAGAAATAGTGCAAGAAACTACACAAATGTAAAAATATTTTATATGTTTTTTGATGAAAATCCAATAAAATAGGGGCAGAAACAAACACAGAGAATAAAAATCTTTGATGTGAAGAGAAAGGGATGGAGAAAATGAAGAGAAAAAAAGTATTATCGGTACTGCTTGCAAGTACACTTGTATTCGGAATGACCGGGTGTATGAGCAAAGGCTCAGAATCTGGCGGGGAAAAGAAAAAGACAGAACAGAAGCATGTAGAAGCGCCGGAGGGACCATTGGACAAGTACAGTGAGACGGTGACGATATCAACGGTATTGCCGGAAAATGCCGGAATTCAGTGGCAGGAAGGAGATGACTACGGCGATAACCCATGGTACCGCGCATATGAGGAGCGATTGAATATCAAAGTAGTCAATGACTGGGTGAGCAATGATTATACGACAAAATTAAATCTGACGATCGCAGACGGAAACCTTCCAGATGTATTCAGCGTATCCAGCCAGCAGCTTCAACAGCTGATCGATGCGGATCTCATCTGGGATATGGGGGAAATCTTTGATACATATGCTTCAGATAACCTGAAAAAGTATATGGAAATGGAAGCAGATACATTTGAGACCGGAAAGAGAGACGGTAAATTATATGGAATTCCGCAGCTGACTTACGGAATTATCGATCAGCCGACACAGATCTGGGTTCGTCAGGACTGGGCAGAGGAGGCAGGACTCCAGGATATCAAGACAATGGATGATTTTGAAAAACTTGCGAAGACGTTCCAGGAAACACATGGTGGTTATGCGATAACAGAAGATCAGGATCTGGAATGTATGAATAATCTTGCAATTGCATGGGGAGCACATCCGGGAATCTGGGTAGAAGGAAAGGACGGAAATCTGGAGTATGGATCTGTACAGCCGCAGATGAAAGAAGTGCTCGCAAAATATGCCGAGTGGTATAAAGAAGGTCTGATCAATCCGGAGTTTGCCACAACAGATATGGAAAAAATGTTCCAGGGAATCATTAACGGAGAAGTAGGGATCTGTCCGTTTGCACAGTGGTTCGGATATCAGCCGGGACCGGATATCATTTCAAATCTCGGTGAAAAAGCGTGCTTTGATGCATATAAGATCCCATCTGCAAACGGGGAAACCGTCAAGGCAAATGTAGAGTATTCCAATATCGGGTATGTTGTTGTCAGCAAAACATGCAAGAACCCGGAGGCAGCAGTCAAACTGCTCAACTTCTACGCATATATGATGGATGATGCGCAGGGAAAAGAAGATACAGAATTTATTGACAGCGTCTTTAATCATGCCTATACAAACATTCCATATGCACTGCGTGTCATTAACCCGATGACCGACTACAATCAGTTTGAAAATGTGACAAGCTATCTGGAAAAATATCAGAATGGTGAGGAAGTAGATTCTTCTGAACTCGGAAAAGATGCGATCAAATATGAGCACTGTGTGGAATGGCTTGAGGAAAAGACACCAGAATCAGTAGGTGACTGGATGCAGCAGGGAAGCCCGAAATCTGCATACCGGATTTCCAAAGAAATGATCGACAATGACGAGATTGTAAAAGATGCTTACTGGGGACAGCAGGTAGAGACACTGTTAGATTCAGGAAGTACACTGGATGATATTTTAACAGAAGGATTTACAAAGATCATCGTAGGGGAAGAACCGGTCGAATATTTTGACACACTGGTAGAAAACTGGGAGGCAGCCGGCGGAGAAGCTGCGACAAAAGAAGTAAACGAGCTGTGTAAATAAGAGCGTAAATAGGTGAGGATGTCCTCCAAATGCGGCAGTCTGCAAGGGAGGACATTTTCCTTTTAAAGATGAAGGAGAATGAAATATGTTAGCAAAATTTAAGAAACAGTGGCAATACCATCTGATGCTTCTGCCGGGGGTTATTCTTGTGCTGATCTTCAGTTATATCCCGCTGTATGGTGTGATCATTGCATTTCAGGATTATAATCCGGGGATGGGATTTTCATCTCCGTGGGTAGGACTGGAAAATTTCAAATATCTGTTTAGCCAGCCTGCGTTTTTAAGAACGATATGGAATACATTTTATATTGCATTTTTTAAACTGATCGGTGGGATCGTTGTTCCGGTATTCTTTGCACTGCTGTTAAACGAACTGATCTCAAACAAACTGAAGAGAGTTTTTCAGACACTGATCTATATTCCTAACTTTTTGTCATGGGTTATCATGGCGGGAGTGATGATGGATCTGCTGGCGAAAAATGGTGCGTTTAATGAGCTTCTGACATCGCTTGGGCTTCCGGCGATCAACTTTCTGGGAAGTCCGGAGGTATTTCCGTGGACGATGATCGTCAGTGATATCTGGAAAGGATTCGGATTCGGAACCGTTGTCTACCTTGCAGCGCTCACAAGCATTGATCCGGGGCTCTATGAGTCGGCGATTCTTGATGGGGCGACGAGATGGCAGCAGATCCGTTACATTACGATCCCGCTTCTGATGCCGACGATCATCCTGATGACGGTACTTGCACTGGGAAGTGTGTTAAATGCCGGATTTGACCAGATCTTTAACTTATATTCTCCGATCGTCTACGAGACGGGAGATATTATTGATACATATGTATACCGGCTTGGTATCCAGCAGGCACAGTATTCGGTCGGAGCCGCGATCGGATTATTTAAGTCGGTTGTCTCCTGCATTATGGTGGGGCTGTCTTATATTCTGGCAGATAAACTGGCAGGATACCGAATTTTCTAAATGGGGGAAAGGAATTTATGAAACAGTATAAAACAAGGGCAAACAGAATCTTCAATGTCGTAAATATAACCTTTTTAGTTCTGGTCTCTGCGACCTGCCTGCTTCCGTTCATCCACCTGCTTGCAGTGTCTTTCAGTGGAAGCGCAGCAGTCAATGCGGGGAAAGTCGGGTTAGTGCCGGTAGATTTTACAACATCTGCCTATGAGTTTGCATTAAAAGGAGGGAAATTTCTGAGAGCGCTTCTGATCTCGCTGGAGAGAGTCGTTCTCGGAGTTGGATTAAATCTGATCTTGATGGTCCTGACTGCGTATCCGCTGTCAAAATCCAGTAAAAAAGTTGCGGGACGAAATATCTATATGACATTTTTTGTGATCACGATGTTGATCAGCGGAGGAATGATCCCGACGTATCTTGTAGTTACAAAGTTAGGACTGAAGGATACCATTTGGTCTCTGATCCTGCCGGGAGCGCTTCCGGTCTATAACATGGTGATTCTGATGAATTTCATGAGGGGAATTCCGGAAGAGATCGAAGAAGCGGCCGTGATCGATGGAGCAACACCATTTCAGATACTGACAAGGATCCTTCTCCCGGTATTAAAACCGGCGCTTGCAACGGTGGGACTTTTCTGTATCGTCACACACTGGAATGACTGGTTCAGCGGAATGATCTATATGAATAATCCGGATAATTATCCGCTCCAGACTTACTTACAGTCGCTCCTGCAGAATTTTGAACAGATCTTGCAGCAGCAGGGATCCGGGGATATCCAGAGGCTTCTTGTGCAGATGAATGCGAGAACCGGACGTGCCGCACAGTTATTCCTCGGAGCGCTTCCGGTAATGATGATCTATCCATTTTTACAGAAGTATTTTACAAAAGGACTTGTCATGGGAAGTGTGAAGGGATAAATTAAGAAAAGAACAGAAAAAAGCTGTCACAAAGGAGCAGGATTATGAAGCAGATAGAGGTAAGCGCTTATGGTATTTTCCCGGGGGACTGCCGGGAAAATACATGGAAATTAAGGAAGATGCTGGATCAACTCAGAGACGATGAGGACATGCAGATCCTATTTGAGCCGGGAACATACCATTTTTACCCGGACTATGCGGTGGAGAAGCTTCTCTACATCTCCAATCACGATGAGGATACAATCAAGCGGATCGCATTTGATCTGACGGGATTTCGGCATCTTGTGATCCGGGGAGCGGAGACACAGTTTCTATTTCATACAGATGTGATCCCATTTTACCTTCACGCATGTGAAGATATCACGATCGAAGGGATCACGATCGACTACGCGCGGCCGGGCTATTCGGAAGGAAAGATCCGGGAACTGGAACCGCAGCGGATGGTCGTAGAGATTGACAAGACAGAGTATCCGTATGAGATTTTCAATGGAAGACTGTATTTCCGGGGAGAAAATTTTTTCAACGAAATGACACATGGCTGTCTGGAGATGGATAAAGAGCGGCATGCGCCGGTCTGCCAGGGACACGATATTGGGTTCAACCGCCCATATCCATGGTCTTACGG
>JAPFCT010000261.1 GCA_026169575.1 Faecalimonas sp. | reverse complement strand
GAATATCCATATGCACCTCATCCCAGAAGCGCCCCTTTGCATAATAGCTTTCTCTCCGACGTCCAAACTCACGGAACCCGACTTTCTGATAAGTGTGGATTGCTCTCTCATTGAATGCAAATACACGCAGCATCACATTGTGAAGGTTTAAAGTCCCAAACGCGAAATCAAGAAGGAGCCTAAGCACTTCCTGCCCATATCCTTTTCCACGGTTTTCTTCTTCCCCGATAAAAAGTCCGACTTCTGCGCACTGGTGGATCTGATTGATCTCCTGAATCCCGCAGTTGCCAATCAGTGCGTCATCTTCTTTCCGGATGATCGCAAACTGTGTTGTCCCCTGCACACTCTTGATCCACTCCTCTTCTGCCTCAACGGTCATGATCAGCGCAGAGTTTCCAAGCCCGTCTGTCGTATCAAAGTCACTGAGCCACTTCACATAAGTCGCTGCATCCTCCACTTTTGGTACTGCAAGATAAATATGTTCTCCCTCTAATTTCTTAATATAACTCATCTTTTTTCCTCCTAATATTCTCTATCACTTTTGTTCCGTCTCCTGCTCACATCCTTACTTGCGGGATGGTGCAATGTACTCTTTCTCCACATCTTTTTTCCGCCAGTTTTGGATAAAGAACCATTTTTTTGGAATGGTAACGATAAAGACGATTCCGAGCACAATCCCAAATGCGATTTTCAATGACTCCAGTCCTTTGATCGCCGCCAATGTCAACTCATTTGACACAAGATAATACATGGTATAGTAGACACCCGCTCCCGGCACAAGGGGAAAAATCCCTGAAATCAGGAAAACGGTGATCGGGCATTTCTTCCAGACTGCAAAAATCCGGGACACAAGCACGACTCCCACTGCGCCGAAGAACGAGGCTACTGCCGTGTCCGTAAACGGCACTGTCAGATAATAGCAGAACCAGCCCGCCATCCCCGTAAATGCTGCGCACAGATAAAATTTGCGCGGAACATTATAGAGAATCGCAAACGCAAGCGCTCCGGTCGATGCCAGAAGTAAATTTAACACAAATGTCATAGAAACATCCCTCCCATCAGACTATTGTAAATAGACAGCACGGTTCCTGCCCCGACTGCAATATAGACAAACACAAGAACGGCATCTACCATACGGACAGTCCCTGATAAAATATCACTGTCTGCAATGTCTCTGATCGCATTGGTAAAAGCGATCCCAGGTACAAGCGGCATGATCGCACCGCTGATCAGCTTATCCATCCGGAGCGGAAACGGCAAAAAGTTGATCGCACACAATGTCATGACGGTGATGAATGCACCTCCCAGAATATTGACGATCACTTTTGAACTGTTATATTTTTTCACTCCCATCAGAAATACATGCAGCAGTACTCCGATACAGAATGCGATTGCGCTCTCCGTCAGAGTTGCTCCCATAATATAGCAGAAACTTCCCGCTCCCATCCCCGAGGCAAATATCTGAAGCGGTTTGCTCGTTCTTGGCATCTGTTCAATCTCTTTTAATCGTGCAAATGCTTCATCCACACTGACTTTTCCTTCCACAATCTCCCTTGAGAGCGCATTGACTTCCGCCACGATCCCTAAATGTGCGCCAGACAGAGGCACATGCTTCGTCTTTGCATAGATGGTCTTCTCTCCGTCATCTGCTGTGATAAAGATCCCATTGCTCAGCACAAATGTATCCAGTCCCTTCACCCCGTAATGCTCACAGATATGCCATACCGTCTCCTCCACCCGGAAGATCTCCGCACCGTTTCTTAAGAGGATCCTGCCTGCCTCCATCGCCAGTTCCAGCACTCTGTGAGACTCTCCGTTATTGATTTCTATGATTTCTTCTTTCTCTTTCACATCCATCCTCCAATGATCCTACCTTCTATTTTGAAAGAATCTTCTCCATCAGCCAGCGCTGCGGCTTCATCCCCGCCTTCTCATAAAAGCGGAGCGCCGCCTCATTAAAACTCCATACACAGAGATCGATACGCTCTGCCCCGATGTCCCGTGCCAGCTTCTCCACCGCCTGGTACAGACAGCTCCCGGTTCCCTGCTTTCTATATTGCTCCGACACATAAATATCTTCGATATACACTGTCTTTTTCGGCACCATGATCGGATGCTTCGACTGCCGGACTGTGGCGATACAGATTCCCATCAGATCGCCTTCCGCTGACTCTGCGCCCAGCGTGATCATCTCGTCATCCTGAAGCATACCGAAAAATTCCTCCTTTGTATAGACCGTCCCGATCTCCTCCAGCTGCCGGTACAGATCTGGTCTGCGCTCCGCATGCAAGTTATGAAGCTGTGCCATAAACTGACTTACCATATCATAATCATTCTCTCTCAGTTTCCTGATCTCCATATCCATTCACTCCTTCTTTTCTGTTCTTCTTTTTCTCGATAGCCGTATTATAGCGCAACTTTTCTCCAAAGTATACAAAAAATCCTCACTCTTTTCTCCTCCGTCTGTTCTTTCTGAAAAACATAAATACAGAAAACCCCTTCCGACAATTCAAAAACATCTGCCCCCGGCGCTCGATGGAAATTCATCTGTTCTTCCGATTCTTTACAAAGATCCAAAAAAAGAAGATCACAGACTCTGTTTTGCTGTAATCTTCCCTTTTTTCTACGGTATTCTTCCGTTTTCTTTCTGCGCTTTATGCCTCATCGATTGCTTTTCCGATATCGTTTCTCTTATATTTGTTCGCGAATGTGACCCATTCTGTCGCCGCATATGCATTTGCTCTTGCCTCTTTTAAATCTTTTCCTTTCGCAGTCACACCGAGTACGCGCCCGCCGTTTGTCACGATCGCATCTCCGTCAAATTTTGTTCCTGCATGGAAGCAATAGTACCCTTCATGCTTCTGGAATTCTTCCAGTCCGCTGATCGGAAGTCCTTTGTCGTATTTCTCCGGGTATCCATCAGAGGCGAGTACCACACAGACTGCCGCATTGTCTTC
>JAPFCT010000034.1 GCA_026169575.1 Faecalimonas sp. | reverse complement strand
GTCCTATACTGGGTAACATATCCTTTTTATGTTAATGGGATAGTCTTTGTTCCATGTGTGTCAGAGCATAACAGGAATTTTGCAGGCGAAGTTCCTCTAAGGAGTATTAGCCGGGGAGAGAGAACTTGAAGTCAGTATCCGTAATTCTTTTAGAGAACATATTGGAAGCTCATATCACAGTGGAAAATAATATTACTGAAAAATATCACTGAAAAAAATATCATAGCTTTATAAAATCTTTAAATTTCTCCGTTATGATTTTTATAAATAAATGGAGAAAGGTGAGGAGCATGAAAGAATTTGTGCTAGAAACGCAGAAGTTGACAAAGTGTTATGGAGAGCAGACCGTTGTAAAGGAAGTGGATCTTCATGTCAGAAAGGGGGAGATTTACGGACTGCTTGGGAGAAACGGAGCCGGGAAGACGACATTGATGAAGATGATCCTCGGACTTACGCCTGAGACTTCGGGTAAGGTGGAAGTGTTTGGGAGGGGCTTGCGAGGGCAGGAAAAGCAGATTTATCCACAGATCGGTGCGATGATTGAGGCGCCGGGGTTTTATCCGAATCTGACCGGGACAGAAAATCTTGAGATTTTTGCGAGACTGAGAGGAATGAAAGGAGATCAGGCAGTCAGGCAGGCGCTTGCGGTGGTCGGGCTTCCTTATCGGGACAAAAAGCTTTTTGAAAACTATTCACTTGGCATGAAACAGCGACTTGGCATTGCCAATGCAATTTTGCATGATCCAAAGTTACTCATTTTGGATGAGCCGATGAATGGGCTGGATCCGATTGGGATTGCGGAAATGAGGGAATTTCTCATAAAACTCAGCAGAGAGCAGGGGAAGACGATACTGGTTTCCAGTCATATTCTTTCGGAAATCGAACTGGTGGCAGACCGTGTCGGAATTATGGATCATGGAGTACTGCTTGCGCAGAGAAGTATGAAAGAGTTGAGAGATGGTAAAGAGACACTGGAGGCATATTTTAGAAAGGTGACGGGAGGTGTTGGCATTGCTTAGACTGATCCAGACAGAATTTTACAAATTAAGGCGGAGAAAGCGTGTATGGATGATGTTTTTTGCTGCATTTCTCATGCCGGTATTGTCGGTCTGCTATTTTGGATATCTGGGGCAGACAGAGGTGGAACCGGCGCAATTTTACAAATGGTCAGCATTTGGATATACGACATGGATCATCCTCCCGGTGATCCTCGGGATTTTTGCAGTGATGATCGTGTATGAGGAGAAACGACTGCAGATTGTGAGACAGATCTGGCTTGTGCCGGTAAGGGAAGAATGTTACTTTATCAGCAAATTTTGCATGGTATTATTTTTGTCAGTCGGATTTATGATGCTGGCAGCAGTGGCATCTGTTCTTGGCAGTGTGCTTCCGGGATTTGTACCGTTCCGGCTGGAAGATGTGGCATACTTGTTTGAAAAATGTATGGAGATCGGGGTTCTGCTTGCATTTGCGATGCTGCCGGTGTTAGCGCTGGCAATGGTACAGAGCAGCTATGTACTGCCCGTCTGTATGACCGTTGTGTATGCGTTGGCAGGATTTTTCCTGATGCCGGTCAATATGTACCTGCATCCGATTACAAGTATGGGAGCTGTCATCATGCGGAATAAAGACATTCCGGGGCTGATCGTGACGCAGGAGATCCATGTGGGAAAGGCGTTTCTGTGCATCGCAGTGTGGGATATGATTTCCTTTGGGATTGCAAACGATCAGTTGTCCAGAAGAAAATAGGGAGAGAGAACGATGAACTGGAGAAATTTATTTTGGGCGGAGTGCAGAAAGCTTCGCCGGTTAAAAATGATATGGATCGCGGTGGCAGCAGCCTTTCTGACAGCTGGGATCGTACTTGCAGGCGGGATGGAGGTGTATCGCGGACCGGAGGTGCACTATGGGATGAAGGTGATGCAAGATGGGAGGCGGTATCTTGAAAATGCAGGGTGGTACATGGATGAGGTGCAGCCGTGGGCGTTCTTCTTTGTGCTTCCGGGGATGACGGCTCTGTTCGGGAGCTATCTCAGTGTGAGAGAGCAGGAAGAGGATACGATGAAATCACTGCGTCTGATACCGCTGCAGGAAATGGATCTGCTGCGGGTGAAAATGATTCTGACACTGCTTTTTAGCATTGGGCTTTCCATGCTATGTTTTGGAATTACTTTTTTGACAGAGGCGGCAATGCACATGGCAGATCTGTCGGCGCCATTCGTGTTCACGTTATGGAAAGAATATTTTCTTGGCGGGATCGGCGTATTCTTTGCAGTATTTCCGATCATCGCATTTGCGGCAGGAAAGCAGAAAAACTGCTGGTCGGTCTTCCTTTTTACAGAAATCTATTCGGTATTTGGACTATTTGCGGGGATGGCGGATCGCGTGAAAGATTTTTATCCGGTCACGGCAGTGTTCAATGTGTCCGGATATCAGATTGCATCGGCGGAGAACAGAGTGATCAGCGCCGCAGTTTTGTTGCTGTGCGGATGCCTGGGTATCTTTTGGATGCGAAAGAAATGTGATATGATGAAAGGAGAGAAAAAGAATGGAGCGAAATAAAGAAAAGCGGTTCGGAAAAAGCAGAGCAGACAAGAAGATTGCCGGAGTCTGCGGAGGAATTGCAGACTACCTGGGGCTGGCTTCAAAAAGTGTGAGACTTCTCTGCTTTGGATTGTGTCTGTTGTTTCCAAATGGAATCCTTGTGTATGGACTGCTTGCGGCAGTGCTTCCGTTTCAAGACAGATGAGATGCGGTGAGAGAAAGAGGAGCATAGTCAGAGTCTGCAAGAGGGGATGGAATAACGGTGTATACGAAGGGATCTGTTTCTGAAACACCGCAGGGTATCTGAAACTTAAAATACTGTAGAAGATATGAAAAGAGGAAAAGAAATGGCAAAAATACTGGCAGTGGATGATGAGAAAGAGATGCTGGAGCTGGTGAAGCTGGCGCTGGAACGGGATGGGCATCAGGTCGATATAGAAGATGTTGGAGAGAAGGTATCCGCAGAGCGATGCAGGATATATGATTTGCTTTTGCTGGATGTGATGATGCCCGGGGAGGATGGATTTTCCCTCTGTGGCAGGATCCGGGCGGAAGTGGACTGTCCGATCTTGTTTCTGACAGCAAAGACCGAGGATGCGGCGCTTGTGCAGGGACTTGGAATTGGAGGGGATGATTACATCAAAAAGCCATTCAGCATCGCAGAATTGCGGGCGCGGGTCAATGCACACTTGCGGAGGGAAGGAAGGCAGCCGGTGCGGGCGATGACGCGCAGTGGGGTACGTTTTGACATGCAGGCAAAAGAAGCCGCGGTCGGGGAGCAGATCCTTCCATTTACAAAAGGAGAATATGAGATCTGTGAACATCTGGCGCTGCATGCCGGGCAGGTGTTTTCCAAAGAACAGCTGTATGAGGCGGTCTTTGGATTTGACGCGGAGGGAGATCCGGGGACGATCGCAGAACATATTAAAAATATCCGCGCGAAATTGAAGAAATGTGGAAAAAATCCGATTGAGACAGTCTGGGGGATGGGGTATAAATGGCAAAAAGAAAACATACGGTAAGTCTTTCGTTTATCCTGCTCCGGTTTGTAGCAGGAATGTTTGTCACGATGCTTGTTTGCTTTATGGCCTGGTCATTTGGGATGACTATCCTGGAGCAGCATGGGATCATTGATTCCGGATCTGAAATCAATCATCAGGTAGAAGCGATTCTCGGGACAAGTGACGGGAAATTTACAGAGCCGGATGAAAGATTCCCGGGCGAATATGTTTTGTATGATGCGAAAGGAAAGGTATTAAAGACCAATGTAGAGAGAACAACCGCAGAAGACCGGGAAAAATTTTCAAATGTCTCCGGGTATGCCGCACACCTTTCCAGACGGACTTATGCAGATGGAAGTACCGCAGTGATCCGCTGGCATTTCCGGAAGGAATTTACCGACCCGTCACTTCGGCGGAAGCTTCCTCCGGCGGACACACTTGGATTACTGTTGCTTGGGGCAGGACTTTTGCTGTCACTGCTTCTGTATACGATGTGGCTTGGAAAATTTCTTGGGAAAAAATTGAAACTGTTCCAGGAGGTCAGCAAAAAGGTGGTGGCGCAGGAACTTGATTTTACAGTTCCCCATGCGGGAATCCGTGAGTACGATGAAGCGCTGGATGCGATGGAAGAGATGCGGGAAGCGCTGTATCAGGCGCTGACTGCCCAGTGGGCGGCACAGCAGCAGCGGGAGGCAGAGATTGCCGCACTGGCGCATGACCTGAAGACGCCGTTGACGCTTGCAGGCGGAAATGCAGAGCTGCTGCTTGAGGAAGAACTGCCGAAGGATCACGAGAGGCTGCTTCGAAAAATTTTGGAGGCAACCGTCCGGGCAAAGGGCTATGTCGCAAGTCTTCTGGAGGCTTCTGCCGGAAAAGAAGAGGCATATGAACCGACAGATCTGCGGGGATGGTTTGAAAAGCTGCAGGAAAATGCGCTGGCTGCCGCGGAGGCAAAGGGCGTAGAACTGATTGCCGAGAATGGGCTGGGCGGATATTGGAACATGCAGCAGGAACGTTTGCTGCGGGGGATATTTAATATTGTGCTGAATGCAGTGGAATACACGCCGAAAGGGAAAAACGTTTATCTGGAAGGGAAGATGACAGAGAGCGGATGGCAGATCTGTGTGAAAGATGAGGGGAAAGGATTTGACGAGGAGGAAATGCGCCATGCGGCAGAGCGGCTGTGGCGGGGAGAAAAGTCCCGCAGAGCAGACGGACACCATGGGCTGGGACTGTGGTCAGCCGCGCAGGTGATCCGCGCGCACGAAGGAGAACTGCGGTTAGGAAACTGGGAAGAAGGGGGAGAGGTAGCCGCACGGTTTTGAGCCTGCAATCTGGTACACAGAGGAGTGATGACAAATGGATATCTGTGTAGGACTTAATCTATTTGACTGATTTTGCAGGTAAGTGTATAGCATACACCGATAACGGTGAGGATTACAACACCTGTCACAAAGAGCCAGTTTTCTTCGTATAGATCCATACCGGCTACATAAAACTGTCTGATATAACAGAAAACGATGGCACTTATGATTGTCATTGGAACTGATTTTTTTATCATTCCAATGACAAACGTCCCTACGCCTAATGAACAAAATGTAAGAATCGCTTTCAGTGCTGTCGGGATCCAGCAGGACAAGACGGAAAATGTAAATTCGCCCGCGATGAGTCCCCACCATTGATCTGAGAGCACAATAAATATGCCACAGCAAATATATCCGGCAATCATAGAAAACATCACAAGCAATGTGATAAGAAGTAATTTTGCAAGCATCAGTTTTCTGCGGTCGACGGGATAGGCAAACATCACGAAAATCGTTTTATGATTGTATTCATTTATAATATAGGCAGCGACCAAAACTGAGAACAAGGTAATGTAATAAAAGCAGAAGATCAGCCCTACAGTCGAGAAGGCTGTTTCATAACTGGATTTTATGGTAGAACTGTCATGGAGTCCTACAGACAGAAAAAACATACTAATAAAAATGCCGCTTATTGAAAACAAGACATATTTTCCCAATCCTACTTTTTTTAATTCAAGTTTCATCAAGTGTATCATAGATTTTTCACCGCCTCTGTTTCTGTGATCTGGAAGAAATAATCTTCCAGGGAATTTTGTCTGCGTCCGATGCTGTCGATGCCAATCCCGTTTTGAACGAATGCAGCAGAAATCTCTTTTACTGCTTTTCTGAAATCATAAATCTCAATGCGATTTTCTGAAACAATTTTGAAACGCTGTATTCCAAAGTCATGTTCCAGTATGTAACCGGCAAGTCCTGTGTTATCAACCTCTGCTTCGATGTAATCGGTCTGAAGTTTATGCACATCAGACATGGAGATTTCTTTGATCAGCTTTCCGCTTTGGATCACACCGATCGTATCTGCGATCTGTTCTACTTCGGAAAGAATGTGACTGGAAATAAAAATGGTGATCCCGTAATCGGTATTGAGTTTCCGGAATAATTCTCGCATTTCCCGAATTCCCTCCGGGTCAAGAGCGTTGATTGGTTCATCAAGTATCAATAGTTCCGGCTTTGTTAAAATGGCTCTGGCGATTGCGAGACGCTGTTTCATTCCCAGAGAATATTGAGAGGTTCTTTTTCCGGCGTCTTTTAACAGTCCTACACACTCCAGTACTTCTTTGATATGACTCTTATTCGGATAGCCCATATATTCACAATGCAGGTCAAGATTTTCCTGTGCGGTTAATTTATCGTAAAAATATGGATTCTCAATAATGGAACCGATTCTTTTTAACATTTCAAAATCATTTGCAATGACTTTATTGCCGAATAGAATAATCTCGCCGGAATCTGGCTGGACTAAGTTGAGCAACAGTTTCATCAAGGTACTTTTCCCGGCTCCGTTTGGACCGACAAAACCATAGATTTCACCTTTTTTTACATGGATATTCACATCATTGACTACGGTTTTTTCTTTATATCGTTTTTTTAGATGATGTGTTTCTATAATAGAATTATAATTCATCCTGCGTTCACCTCCATAAAAAACAGTATACAGAAAAAACTTTTCTTTTTTCTCTTTTTATTCTAACTTTTTTCTAACGGTGTAATCGGAGTGTAAATACAGTCTTTTTCTGAGGGATGCTGACAACTGAGATGGAGCCTCCCATGGCATCTGCAAGTCCTTGTGAAATGGCAAGCCCCAATCCGTTGCCCTTTTTTCTGTCAGCAGTATACGCTCTTGTAAAAATATGCTCTTTATCTTTTTCAGAAATACCAGCTCCGTGATCCTCCACTTCGATAGCAATATAGTGATCCTTTTTATAGAGGGAAATTCCTAAAAATTTACCTGTATTCCCATAGGTAATTGCATTGTCGACCAGATTTTTCAGGATACGTTCAACGGCTTCTATATCGACATTCGCATACAGCGGTGTTTCTTCCATATGGATCATTACATCAAAG
The DNA here is from genome assembly GCA_026169575.1 of Faecalimonas sp. The sequence continues at coordinate 5,663 of JAPFCT010000034.1, read as the reverse complement.
TTCTCTTTTTCTAAGATTGTGGAGAACTCTAAAATGATTTCATGGCAAAGTTGTGTCAGGTTTTCTTTTTGAATATGAAAAACCATATCTCCCGATTGAATTTTCGCCAGATTGAATAAGTTATTTACGGAATGCACCAACTCCTGCGAATTGCTCTGCATCTTTTCAATCGTAGCGCGGATCGCAGGGGGCAGCTCTTCCTTTTGACTTTGCAGATAAAGCATTTCAATATAGCCTTTCAAAACGGTAATAGGCGTTCGGAGGTCATGGGAAATGTTTGTAAATAGCTGTAAAATCGTCTTTTGATTTCTATTATGATCGATCTGCTTTCTGTAAAATTTTTCCAAAAGGTTGTTGATATTCTCCGCAGTTTCTTTTACGACTTTCTGATCGGATGGTATGAGAATATAATTCGTTTCATCATCGTTGATGATCGAAAGAAGCCTTGCGTTGATGTATTTGTAATTGTTTTCTATTTTTTTGTTCCTGCTATGTTCCCTGAGGTAGAGAACGAATAATAGTGTTGAAATTCCAGCAAACAGTAATGCCATCATTCTTCCTCCATTTTGTAACCGATTCCCCAAAGCGTTTTGATATAGGTATTTTTTTCACTTCCGTCCGATAATTTATTTCTCAATCGGTTCATATGTGTATTGAGTACATTTTCGTTTCCGTAATAGGCTTCTTTCCAAATCGTATGGTAAAGCTGTTCTTTTGAGAAAGCCCGCCCCTTGTTGGATGCAAGAAGTCTGAGGATTTCAAACTCTGTATGTGTCAGATTCAGATCGGTGCCATTTTTAGAAACGGTATAGCTGGAAACATTGATCACCAGATCTTTATATGAAAGGATCTTATCGTGGAAACTGTCTGAATGACTATATACTGTGGCACGCCGGATATTTGCTTTTATTCTTGCCAGTAGTTCCACAAGGGAAAAAGGCTTTGTGATATAATCATCAGCACCTAGATTTAATCCCATCATTTTATCGGTATCGCTATCTTTGGCAGTGGCGATAATAACCGGAATGACACTTACACTTCTGATATATTTTAAGACTTCAAAGCCGTTTGATCCTGGTAACATCAAGTCCAACAGCACAAGATCGAACGAATGCTTCTGAAATAAGTCAATCGCGATTTGTCCGTCAGTGGCTGTCAGGACATGATAATCTTCACTTTTTAAAAAATCGCAAACCATTTCACAAATATTTTTATCATCTTCAACCAACAAGATATTCATTGTAGTTTCACTCCTCTGTAACAATCTATTTCAAATAATATATCCATTGAAAAAAGGTGTCAATGTATATTCTGTATGAAAAGATTTTGAAGGAAGACCGCAGAGAAAATCTTTCATAACATTCTTACGGAAAAGGATATGCTTGACAGTCAGGAGAAATTGCCTATAATCTGTAAATAATGAAAGAGAAAAAATAAGATCAGAGAAAGGAGCGCAGGAATGATGGAAAAATATCGCTAGGCAGTGATCGGCTGTGGCGCCATTGCAAATGAGATGGCGCAGACACTGGCAGAGCATGGGAGGATGTTCTATAGTGTGGCAGGGAGAAATCAGGAGCGGACAGTGGCATTTGCAAAGAAATATCAAATCCAAAAGGTATATGGGAAGATTACGGATGTGTTTGCAGATGATCAGGTAGATATTATCTACCTTGCAACACCTCATAATACGCACATCCAATATTTGCGGGAGGCACTGAAAGCCGGAAAGCATGTGCTCTGTGAGAAAGCGGTCACGTTAAATGCAGAGGAGCTGAAAGAAGCCGGACAACTTGCAGAGAAACAGAACGTAGTTTTGGCGGAGGCAATGACCATTTATCATATGCCGCTCTACAAAAAGCTGCGGGAAGTGGCTGCCGATGGAAAACTTGGAAAACTGCAAATGATCCAGGTATCGTTTGGAAGCTATAAAGCGTATGATATGAGTAACCGCTTTTTTAATCCGGCACTGGCAGGAGGAGCTCTGTTGGATATCGGTGTCTATGCGCTTGCATTTGCCCGGGTATTTCTGTCTGAGGCGCCGGATCAGATCTCATCCCAGGTGAGGACTGCACCGAGCGGTGTTGACGAGCAGGTGGGTATTCTGATGGCAAATCCGGCAAACGAGATGGCGGCAGTCACACTGACACTCCATGCAAAACAACCCAAAAGAGGGGTTGCCATATTTGAGAAAGGGTATATGGAAATCTATGATTATCCGAGGGCAGATCAGGCAGTGATCACTTATACCGAAGACGGCAGGAAAGAGACGATTACCTGCGGAAGAAAGGAAGAGGCACTGTTCTACGAGATCGAAGATATGGAACAGGAGGTGTCAGAGAGAAAAGATGAGATGGATCTGTCCTATACTAGTGACGTGATGGACATCATAACAAAAATCCGACAGCACTGGGGCCTTGTGTATCCGGAGGAAACGACAAGAAAAGAATGTGAAACAGAAAAGCGGGAGCAATAGAAAGGAGAACAACGAGATGGAATACAGAAGATTTGGAAATACTATTATTGCACGGATGGATCAAGGAGAGGAGATTCTTGAGCAGGTAAAGGAAATCGCACAGAAAGAGGAAATCCGGCTTGCAAGTGTGCAGGCGCTCGGAGCGGTTGACCAGTTTACGGTCGGTGTATTTAAGACAGAGGAAAAAGAATATCTGGCGAATGAATTTCGGGGAAGCTTTGAGATCGTGTCGCTGACCGGGACGATCAACACAATGAATGACGAGTTTTACTGCCATCTGCATATGAGCGCGGGAAATGAAAAGGGCGAAGTGTTCGGAGGACATTTAAACCGGGCAGTGATCAGTGCGACTTGTGAGATGGTGATCCACGTGATCGATGGGAAAGTCGATCGGTATCATGATGAAGAGATCGGGTTGAATTTATTTCAGTTTTAGATAGAAAAAAATCCCCATTTTTTGTTGAGTGCGGAAAGAAAACGGAATGAGAAGAAAGCAGAGCAGGCGGTCTGACCAGCGGATAAGAAACGTATTGCTACATACGTTTATCTGTGATGGATTGCCTGCTCTATTTTTATAGGAAATTTTTGAAAATCTGGTGTGACAAAAAACACCATGCTCTTTTAATAGAAATTTCATATTTCCTTTCTTGACAAATCCAGAATGAAATTTTACTATAAAACTGTATTTACTGTGCAAATGCATAGGAAAATGCACAGAAATGAGATGAAGGAGTTTGAGATGGAGAAGACAGCAACCGACCGCAGGACGGAGCGGACGAAGGCGAAAATATTAGAGGCGCTGCTGGAACTGTCGAAGGAGAAGCGTATCAGTGAGATTTCCATCCGGGAGCTGACAGAGCGCGCCAGGATCCACAGAAACACATTTTACATTCATTATACAGATGTTTACGGGATTCTGGATGATCTGGAAAATCACATGTGTAACGTGGCAGCAGAGGCGACCGGGCAGTTTACCCCACAGCAGCTGCGGGAGAATGCCAGTGATGTGCTTGAGGTGATTTTTTCCTATCTGAGAGAGAAAAAGGAATACTGTATGCTGATGATGGAGAACCGTACGCGGATTTCGGTCGGGCAGAAAGTACTTGAGGCAGTTTTTGAGAAATATCTGACTGCATTTGAAGATGTGTGCGACCGCCAGGCATTTGCGTTTCAGGTACAGTTCCACTACTGTACATCCGGGGTGATCGGAATTGTGCTGTACTGGATCGAGCAGGGCTGCATCGAAAGTCCGAAAGAGATGGCAGAGATTACTGGAAAGCTGCTGACAAAGGGACTGGAGGGCGCTATTTTGGAGGGAACCGTATGAGTGGAGGAAATCGTATGAAGCGGCAGGACCCATGGATGGAAACGGAACCTCTGGCAGAAGCTGCTGATGGCAAAGTGCTGTTAGAGGACCGGCTTCGGGAGGAACTTCCGGTTTCCGGCATAAAGATAAGTGAACTCGTTGTGGAAGAGGAGAATTACCGGCGGATCGGGGTGCGGAGGACTGTATTTGAAAATTGTCGTTTTCTGGCGTGTGACATGGAATGCTGTGAGTTTTCCGATGTGATCTTTCGCCGATGCGATTTTTCCAATACAAACTTCCGGCGCGGCTACTTTAAGAGATGTCTGTTTGAAAACTGTAAAGGAGTCGGAGTGAAGATGACGGAATGTCTGATCTCCCATGTGAGATTTTCAGGATGTATGTTTTCCTATGCAAATCTGGATGGATCCAAGCTGGAATATATGGAAGCGGCAGAGAGCAGTTTCCGTGCGGCGAGCATATCAGACTGTTTCTGTAAGGAAATCCGGTGGGACCAGGTGGAGTTAAGTGAAGCGAATTTCTTTCAGACTTCTCTGCGAAAGATGAATTTTACAACTTGTGAGATCGGAGGGATCCTGATTTCGGATGACAATTCTGAACTGGCCGGGGCGGAGGTAAATCTGTTTCAGGCAGTGGAACTGTCAAAGCGGCTTGGGATCATCATAAAAGAAGAAGGGGCATAGCATGAAGGATTTTGTAAAACTGGAAAATGTAAGAAAAATATATCAGATGGGAGAAGTCGAGATCCGGGCAGTGGACGGCATTGACTTTGAGATTGGAAAAGGCGAGTTTGTTGTGATTGTCGGTCCAAGTGGTGCGGGAAAGACGACGGTGTTAAATATTCTCGGCGGCATGGATACCGCAACGAGCGGAAAAGTGGTTGTCGATGGAAATGATGTGGCACAGTACACGAACCGGCAGCTGATCGGCTACCGCAGAGAGGACATTGGATTTGTCTTCCAATTTTATAACCTTGTTCCGAACCTGACTGCATTGGAAAATGTAGAGCTGGCGCTGCAGATCTGCAAGGAACCGCTGGATGCCAGGACGGTACTTGAGGAAGTAGGACTGGGAGAAAGACTGAATAACTTCCCGGCACAGCTTTCGGGAGGAGAACAGCAGAGGGTGTCGATCGCCCGGGCGCTTGCGAAGAACCCAAAGCTGCTTCTGTGCGATGAGCCGACGGGAGCGCTTGATTACAATACCGGAAAGGCAATCTTGAAGTTACTTCAGGATACTTGCAGAAACAAAGGAATGACTGTGATCGTCATTACACATAACTCTGCGCTTGCGCCGATGGCTGACCGTGTGATCCATATTAAAAATGGTCGTGTGGAGAGTATGGAGATGAATGCACATCCGGTACCGGTAGAAACGATTGAATGGTAGGGAGACAGATGAAGAAACGAGCATTGAGAAAAGATTTTTATATGGAAATACGAAAGAGTATGGGTCGTTTTTTGTCCATTTTCTTTATCGTGGCAATGGGAGTCGCATTCTTCTCAGGAATCCGGGCATCTGAGCCGGATCTCCGCTATTCCGGAGATGCCTATTTTGACCGGAATCGTCTGATGGATCTGAAGGTGATGGGAACACTTGGACTGACAGAGCGTGATGTGGAAGCGATCCGGTCACTGGAAGGGGTGGCGCAGGCAGAAGCAGGCTATTCTGCGGATGTGATGGTTGTGCGCGATGGGAATCAGAAAGTCCTTCATGTATCATCGATTCTGGATTCGATGAATCAGTATACCGTGGAAGAAGGAAGAATGCCGGAGAAAGACGGAGAGTGTCTGATCGATCAGGATTTTATCCAGGGTTCAGATTTAAAGGTCGGGGATGAGATCACGCTGATCAGCGGGACAAAGG
>JAPFCT010000161.1 GCA_026169575.1 Faecalimonas sp. | reverse complement strand
GGGTACAGATGAGGCATCACAATCGCATCATATGACTTTTGCTCGAGATATTTTGCCAGATGTCTCGCCACAAGACTGTTCGCATAGTAGACCGGAGATTTGCCCGGCACTCTGCTGACCAATGCCCCGAGTTTATACAGCATCCCAAATGCCCGCGGATGTTTTTGGACTAATCTCACATAGGCTCCGCCCACTGCCCCCGCCACACGCTTTCCGGACAGTTCAAACGGATTAAGAAAAACAGTCTGATGCCCTCTTCGGATCAGTTCTTTCTGGATGGATCTGGCGGCAGAATTATGTCCTCCGCCCGTATCACAGGATAAAATCAGTATATTCATAATAGTTTCACCTTACACTCCTCTCTTTCTTCCCGGCAGAGCATCAGCTTTCCAAGTACCAGCGCAGAGATCACGACCATTCCCAGACTGACATAGGAACTTCTTCCTCCAAGCAGCACAAGAACTGTCGCCAGAAGATAGGTTGCAAATGTCTTATGATAGTTCGGTGTGATCACAATCACAAAGGAAAATAAAAGAAAACAGCATGCCAGCAGCAGCACCGGTTTCAAATAAGGGTAGAGGCCAAGCAGTACCCCGAAAGAAACCGCGATCCCCTTTCCTCCCCGGAAATGCCGAAATACCGGAAAGATATGTCCGGCAACCGGTGCTGCCAGTACAAACGTGATCCAGATATCCGCACCCGGCAGCCCGTGCATATAGGCATAAACCGGCAGGATCCCCTTTAGAAGATCGCACAGCAACGTACAGATACCACATAGGAAACCGCCATTTAAAAATGCATTTGTCGTCCCGGGATTTCCGTCAATCGTATCTTCTGTCACATCCTTATGGCAGAACAACTTTCCAAATATGTTCGCATACAGTATGCTCCCCGAAAGATAGCCGATGATTGTATAAAATATTCCCCGTTCCATTCGTCACCTCTTTTTTGAAAACAGTCTTTCTTATGCCTCTTCGTCCAATATTTTCTGGATCGTATTTTTCACCAGTTCAAAAGCGATCGGATTCATACCACTGTTGATTACGATGTCTGCGGTACTCCTTGTCGGTTCCACATAAAGATAATGCATCGGCTTGACGGTTGTAAGATACTGCTCCACCACACCTTCCATATCACGTCCGCGCTCTTTGACATCACGGATGATCCTGCGGAGAATTCTCTCATCTGCATCTGCCTCCACATACACTTTGATATCCATCAGATTCCTCAGCCGTTCATCTGCCAGGACAAGGATCCCTTCCAGCAGAATCACTTTCTTTGGCTCCACAGTCACAACTTCACTGGATCTTGTGTGAAGTGTATAGTCATAAGTCGGACACTGGATCGTCTTCCCTTCTTTTAATTCCTTCAGCTGTTCCACAAGCAGTTCCGTCTCCATCGCATCCGGATGATCATAGTTCGTTTTCCGGCGCTCCTCCAGCGGGATATCGCTTTGATCCCGGTAATAATTGTCATGGTAAAGCACTGCTACATCGTCTTTAAATTCTTTCTTCAATTTTCTTGTAAAGGTGGACTTTCCGGAACCGGTTCCACCTGCAATTCCTATAATAATCGTCTTCATATATTTACCTGTATCCTATGTTATTTGCATCTTTGCATTCTTATTATAACGTTCGTGGAAAATGTCGTCAATCTCTTCTTAACCTACAGTAATTCCTCTGAATTCATATTTTCAAATATAGTTTCTTCAATTACTTTGACACATTCATCTGTATGTTTCCTGATATCATTTCCCCAAAAACGAATAACAGTCCATCCTTCAAACAACAATCTCTTGTTTATCTCCTCATCCCTCTCTTTATTTCTGGATATCTTATTAATCCAAAATTCACTGTTATTACTTTTCTCCAGTCTGAGTTTCAGTACTTCCCAATCTTTCCCATGAAAAAATTCTCCATCACAAAAAATTGCTATTTTATACTTAGTCAGAACGATATCGGGGTTTCCTGCCAGTTTTTTATAATTTTTACGATACCGGTAACCTCTCGCCCACAGCGCTTTTCTCAGCAAAATCTCTATTTTTGTATCCTTTGATCGTATATTCTGCATATTTTTCCGGCGCTGTTCTTTTGTCAATACATCCACAAGCAATCACCAAACCGTTTCTTTCTATTAAAACTCAATTGCAATCTGTCAACTTTGTTAGTGCCATTCTGAGAAAAGAAAACATCTCCGGAGCAACTCGTTCATTTAAATATGCCCGATATAATTTTTCTGCCGGTAACCTGATTACAGCTATATGCCCAAGTTGTTTTTCCATTCCCCGCATCATATCAAACTCTACTGAACCTGCAAACTCACCATCCTCGTTGTCTGTTGGCACCAGAAATGCATTTTGTATATACTTGTATCCACACTGCTCTATAAAATTTTGATAGGCAAGCTGGTACAAATATTGTTTTGTAACATCTCCTATACCCGGATTCCCCTTCACGCTGTCTTCATTCAATTTTATCATATAATATTTTGCATCCAGAATTGCAAAGCAATACTCATCTTCATAAGGGTATATGCTGATCAGATCTGGTTTTAATGTCTGAGACTGTTCCATCACTCTGGCTGTTGTCTTATATCTCCATTTTGGTTTTTCTATAATTTCAATCAGTCTTTTATTTTCATAGAGCATGCAAACATTATCCGGAACCTGCTTTATTTCTTTTATTTTCACATGCAATTTATTGTCAAACACCTCTGCACACACCTTTTCCCAGACAAGGTTAAAGCTGTTTGTACCAAACATGCTCATACCAGCTCCGCTTTCTATTGTTTTTCGGTGTGATATATATGCATACATCGTTTTCAAAAGTATCTTCTTTCTGTCATTAAACTGGATGTCCAGTTCTTTCTGTATTTTATATAAAATATAATTATCATCACCAAAATCCTGTATTTTCAGCTCAGACAATTCTATCCGTTCCAGATCAAATAATTGATTCAGACCTGCCTTTTCTAATATTTCAGAACATTCTGTGAGAATACTACAGTGAAGTCTCCTGAAAAAATGCTGTTCATCTTCACTTACATTTATCGTTTTCAGATCCACATATACCGGCTTATTATGCTTTATGATTGCACATGTTTCATTTACCGTATTGTCCCACAAAATTTCTCCGGAACCATTATCCTCTATCGTTAACCGCTGATTCATATACACGCCATTTTCTACATATTCTTCTAACAGATAGAGTATAATCGCCAGCAGGTTAAATGATATCTCCTCATCGCCACCATTAAATAATGCTATCCTCTGCTCATATGAATTATATTTTCTAAGAACACGCATCACTTGTTTCATCTTTTCAGCAGGTTCTGTATCCTGAATATACTTCGGATAACACTTCAGAATACGGTCGCCCACAGTAAGTATGCCAACGTAAGTAAATACATAAAAATATTTATCCATGTTCTCTTCTTCATTTACTAACTCCGCGTTTTCACTAAGCAATTCTGACAGTTCTCTTTCTTCTGATGTTGCTTTCACCATTTTAAGAATACCAAACGATTTCAATTTCCTGACAAAATCTACAACTTCATCGGATTTCAGTTCCAATTGTGCTATTAGTTCATTTTTATAATAGCGTTTTTGTTCTTTAATAAAAACAGATAACACATTCCCACCGTCTTTCTATTCTTCCTCTATAACATTTTCAGCAATTTCAGAACCAAATATCTCTATCCCCCTTTTATCAAATTCCTCACAAATATCTGAAAATCTTGTTACTTCATCACACCCTTTAAATATTTCTGTTCTGCGCTGTTT
>JAPFCT010000197.1 GCA_026169575.1 Faecalimonas sp. | reverse complement strand
TTCCAGCACTTCTTTTACCACTGCGCGTATCTCTTCTTCTGACATCATCTTCGGCGCAAACTGTTCCAGCACTGCGATCCGCTTCTGGCATTCCTCGATGATGTCATTTCTGTCTGCCGGCGCAAGTTCCAGCGTCTCTTTTGTCTGTTTGATCTCCTTTAAGATCACCTGTGTCTCTTCCTCCGGTGTCAGATCACTCTTTTTATCGATCGCTTTGTTCTTCAGCGCGGATAAGAGCAGGGATAACGATTCCTTTGTCTCCTTATCTCCGGCTTTCATCGCGCTTACCATTGCACTTCTTACTTCTTCAATCTTACTCATGATGCATCCTCCATTCTTTCTGTTATTCTGCCTGATCACTCTTCTCGGTATCTGATCCTTCCGCATATGGGATCTCTTCCTGCAGCTTCATCTTAATGCCTTTCTTCTCAAAGCTGATCTTGTCCCATACCTTCTCATTTACTTCGATCTTTGCTTCTTTTTTCCACTCTTCGCACAGATCTTTGTACTGTTTCTCCTTACGTTCCTCCACAATGACTTCTTTCTCGTTGTCTGTCGCTTCCCTATCAAGAAGACTTGTCAGTTTCAGCACATAATAACCACCGTCTGTTGTGATGACTTCCGACACTTCCCCTTCTCCAAGTTCATTTGCCTTAGTCATCAGTCCTTCATCCGGATTTGTCGATTCCTCGTCAAATGTCATCGTCTCTGCTTCCAGCTTTTTGTCCGCAGCTGTCTTCGCAAAGTCAGCGCCGCCTTTTACTGCTTTTTGGAACTCTTCTGCTTTTTTCTTCGTCTCTGCCTTCTCTTCCTCCGTCATCTGTTCCGTACTTCCGTCTTCCTTTTCCTTCGTCAGCGGAAAATGAACATACTGCATACTCTTCTGGGCCGCTTCCTCATCTGACACTTCTGTATCCACATCTGCGACCATCGCTTTCTGCATCTTCTCCTGGATCGTCACAAGTGTCAGCATCCGTTCCACATTTTTCTTCTCTCCGGAGACAGCCTCTTTCTCTTCCAGTCCGTTTGCCTCATCAAATTTCTTCGCAGCTTCCGTGATCTGATTCTTCTCTTCTTCGGTAAGTTCTACCTTATATTCGCCCATATGGTCTTCCAGCACATACATATTCTCCAGCATCTCCAGGATCTGTTCCTTGACGGTGTCTTCATATGTCTTCCCTTTGGAGATCTCTGTCGACCACATGTCTTCTCCCATCGCTCCTGCATAATACGTCTCATATTCTGCCTGCTGATAGCGTGCAAAAAAATTAGCGGTCCCCGCAGTCACTTCTTCTCCGCCGATCGTCATCACCACATCACTGTCTTTGACCGGTCCACAGCCGGCAGCGGATACAGCAAGTGCCGCTGCCACAGCAGCTGCTGCCGCTCTTTTCCCTGTCTTTCTCATACATTTCCTCCTTCGCGTTTCTAACGATATCATTATACTCTCTGCCTTTTATTCTAGCAATGTTTTCATATCAATTAACACTTTTTTCACAACTTCGATCGGATCTTCCTCTTTCGCTTTCCGGTTTCTGCTCTTCTTATGATAAAGGAAATAGGGAGGCGTATCCATCTTAAAGCTCAGCTCTTCCTTGTACAGTTCAAGAAGTTTCGGGATCTTCTCTGTCCGGATCTTTGCATGCTCAAACATCGTGAATTTATAATCTTCACCCTTTTGTTCTACCGCTGTGATATACAGACTGTGCGCCATCGCTTTCAGATTTGCGATTGCCAGCAGCTTCTGGACTTTTCTCGGAATGTCTCCGAAGCGGTCGATCAGCTCTTCTACCATATCATCCATCTCTTCCTCATTCTCGATACCCGCGATCCGCTTATAAATATCCAGCTTCTGATACTCATTCGGAATATACGATGCAGGAATATAGGCATCGACATTCAGATCTACCGTTGTCGTATATGGTTCTTCCTCCGCCTCGCCTTTCAGATGTCTGACCGCTTCATTTAACATCTTGCAGTACAGATCATATCCAACGGCTTCCATATGCCCATGCTGCTCTGCTCCGAGAAGATTTCCTGCTCCGCGGATTTCAAGATCCCGCATCGCGATCTTAAATCCGGAGCCAAGATCAGTAAATTCCCGGATCGCCGAAAGTCTCTTTTCTGCCACTTCTTTTAGCAGCTTATCCCGCTTGTAGAGCAAAAATGCATACGCCATCCGGTTGGACCGCCCTACACGCCCGCGAAGCTGATAGAGCTGTGAAAGCCCGAGCTGGTCTGCATCATGTATGATCATCGTATTGGCATTGGAAATATCAAGACCAGTCTCAATGATCGTCGTCGAAATCAGCACATCGATCTCCCCATTGATAAAATCATACATGATCCGCTCCAGCTGATGTTCCCGCATCTGCCCATGTGCAAATGCCACATTCGCCTCCGGCACAAGTTTCTGGATCCGGTCTGCAACTTCATCGATGTCCTGCACCCGGTTATATACATAATATACCTGTCCGTCTCTTGCAAGTTCCCGCTCGATCGCCTCGCGCACCATCTCATCATTGTACTCCATCACATATGTCTGGATCGGCATCCGGTCCATCGGCGGCTCCTCCAGCACACTCATATCACGGATCCCGATCAGACTCATATGAAGTGTTCTCGGGATCGGGGTCGCCGTCAATGTCAGCACATCGACATTTTCTTTCATCTGCTTGATTTTTTCTTTGTGCTGCACGCCAAACCGCTGCTCCTCGTCAATGATCAAAAGACCAAGATCTTTAAATTTCAGATCATCAGACAGTACACGGTGCGTTCCGATCACGATATCGACCATCCCTTTGCGCACATCTTCGATCGTCTTCCTTTGCTGCGCCGGTGTCCGGAATCTGCACAGCAGATCCACCCGCACCGGAAAGTCTTTCATCCGCTTCACAAATGTATTGTAGTGCTGCTGGGCAAGCACGGTGGTCGGAACGAGATATACAACCTGCTTGCTCTCCTGCACTGCCTTAAATGCAGCGCGGACTGCAACCTCTGTCTTTCCATATCCGACATCGCCGCAGATCAGTCTGTCCATGATCTTCTTGCTCTCCATATCTTTTTTCGTCGCCTCGATCGCATTCAGCTGGTCTTCCGTCTCCTCAAATGGGAACATCTCTTCAAACTCCCGCTGCCAGATTGTATCTTCCCCGTATACATACCCTTCTTCTTTCTGCCTTGCGGCATAAAGTTCTACAAGTTCCTTCGCGATCTCTTTTACCGCGCCGCGGACCCTCGTCTTCGTCTTTGCCCATTCCTGACCGCCAAGTTTATTTAACTTCGGCCGCTTGGCATCCGCGCTTGCATATTTCTGGATCAGTTCCAGCTGGGTTGCAAGGATATACAAATTTCCTCCGTCTGCATAGGAGATCTTCATATAGTCTTTTGCGACTTTATCGACTTCGATCTTCTCGATCCCCTGATAGATTCCAAGTCCGTGATTCTCATGAACAACATAGTCCCCAACTTTCAGATCTGAGAAACTCTGGATTTTCTGTCCCTCGTAAGTTTTCCGCTTCTTTTTTTTCTTTTTCTTTCCGAAGATATCGGTCTCGGAAATCACGATAAATTTTAACAGCGGATATTCATATCCCTCATCCACATGTCCGTATGCGACCATGATCTCCCCCGGGTTCACTTCCCGGTTCATCTCCTCACTGTAAAAGCTGCTCAGACTGTAGTCTCTCAAATCTTCCGCAAGCCGCTTTGCCCTTGTCCGGGAGCCTGACAGAAGAATCACTCTGTATCCGCTGCGCTTCAGCCTGGCAAGATCTCTTGTAAGTGTCTCAAAGCTGTTATTGTACGGGTTGACTCCTTTTACCTGAAGATGGATACTCTTTCTGACATGGAATACACTGCTTTTGCTCTCCAGGATCGACAACCCGATCCCCGGATAGTGGTTCATCTTTGCCGCGATCTCTTTCGGCGTAAACAGCTTCACCTCTTCCTCTGACACTTCACAGCCTGTTTCCACACGCTTTTTCATGCTCTCGATAAATTCTGCTTCGACCGCCTCACCCTGCTCGATCAGCCGCGCCGGTTCCTCCAGAAATAAAAGTGTCTCTTCCTTCGGAAAATAGTCGAGAAATGAAACTCTCTTTGCCTTCTCATCCATGAATTCAGATGCCGGATAGAGCGTGATCTCTTCCAGATTCTCGATCGACCGCTGGCTCTCCACATCAAACGTACGGATGGAATCCACCTCGTCATCCCACAGTTCAATACGAACCGGCACTTCCTCCGTGAGCGGGTAGACGTCAAGGATCCCTCCGCGCACCGCAAACTGTCCCGGTCCTTCGATCTGGACTTCTCTGTCATAGCCTGAAAGCGCCAGATCCTTCTGCATCTTTTCAAAATCAACTGTATCCCCGGATCGGATTGTGAATACTCTGTCCCGGATCGTCTCTACCGGTAAAAGAGAATCCATAAAGGCATCAAACGTTGTGATCACCGTGCAGCCTTCCCCCGAAAGGAGTGCCTGAATTGTCTCCATTCTGCTGCTGAGCAGTTGTTTTCCTCTCAGATCTGCATGGTAAAACAGCAGATCCTTCGCCGGATACAGATAGACTGTCTCATTGAGAAAGCGGTACTCTTCATACATCTGCTTCGCCTTTGACTCCCCGGACGTTACGATCAGCTTATACTTACAGCCACTTCCCAGTGCATAAGTCAGATGCGTCTTCTGTGAGCCGACACAGCCTGTGATCTGGATCAGCCCTGCTTCCTTTTTCTTCTCTTTTTGAATCTCCTCAATCTCTGCCAGTTCCTTTAATGGCTCTAAAAGAGCTTCCATACACTCACTCCTTCCTCTTCCTGCAAAAACAGTATGTTCCTCTGCGCTGCCATCTTATACTGACGGCTGCTTTTTATTATACTGGTTCATCGCAGCGTCGGTCTCGCCTGCAAGGATCAGGCGGACAGCTTCTGCGGCACGGTCATACCCTGCTTCCATCTGCTCCCGCTCTGCTTTGGAAAAATGTCCCAGCACATAGTCTGCCAGATCATAATTTTTCGGCTTTTCCCCGACACCTACTTTGATCCTCGGAAATACCTGTGTTCCGAGATGCGCGATGATATTTTTAATCCCGTTATGTCCTCCTGCGCTTCCTTTCTTGCGGATGCGGAGCTGCCCCACATCCAGGCTGATGTCATCATAGATCACAAGAATCTCCTGCTCCGGGTCCACCTTGTAATACTCCGCAAGTTCCCTGACACTCTCGCCGCTTAAGTTCATGTAGGTCTGCGGTTTTGCCAGGATCACCTTCTGCCCGTCGATCATCCCTTTCCCGATATAAGCTCTGTGCTTCTTCGTATCTACCGCTATATTATATTTCTCTGCAAGTCTGTCTATCACATCAAATCCGACATTATGTCTTGTCCCTTCATACTGTGCTGTCGGATTTCCCAGTCCAATAATGATATACATTTTTCGTCACCTCCGTTCCCATTTTACAAGATACTCCTCCGTTTGTCACGCATATTTCCCTTCCCCCTATCATAAAGTATATTAAAACAACTATTTCACAGTTCTTTTTCAAGCATACATTCACAGGAGGCATATATGAGTTCGAAAACAAAAATCGTCGTCCTTCACATGAAGGAAATCATTTACACTACCATCTTTGTCGTACTTGGGATCCTGCTTCTGCTCCTTCTCTTCTTTATGTTTCTTCCTGAAAAAAAAGAAGGGCACTCCGAAACCAGGCAGTATAATCCCGGCATCTATACTTCGACACTGACATTAAATAATACAGATCTGGAAGTGGAAGTTGCCGTCGATGCATCCCATATTAATTCCATCCGCTTCTCGAACCTGGACGACACGATCACAACAATGTTTCCGCTGATCCAGCCTGCGATTGAAAATATTGCAGAGCAGATCTACGATACGCAGTCTCTTGAAAACATCTCGCTTCCCCAGGATAATCCATATACCTCACAAGTCATCCTGGACGCTGTCGGTGAGGCACTAAAAAAAGCCGCAGTCAGATAACTGCGGCTTTTGTAATGCTCTGTTTTCTTTCTGTTTCTTTGGATCTGACAGATCCCTCCCAAAGCTCCGGGCTGTGAAAGATGATCTGATCTATACGCTATCCTTCTACGACAAGATATTGTCCGCCTGGAAGTGCAAAGACTTCGGAAGCTTCTTCCAGCTCTTCGTCTGACATTCCCTCTACGTCTGCACCGTTCTCCTCAAAATATTCTCTTACTTCTGCAAGAGAATCTACGATCACTGCCATACAGTCTTCCAGAAATGCCTCTGCCTCCTCCAATGTCTCTGCCACCGGCTCGTCAAATAATTGTGACTGGTTCTTTAAGAACACCTTTAAACAATCCTCATCATATTCGTACATGGCATATATCCTCCTTCATTTCCTCTTTTTTGTATTTCTATGCATGTTTATCTTATGATATGAGTTCCAATATCTCAAGCGGGTCATCCACAGTTTCCTCAGCTCCTGCTTCAAGCAATTCTTCCTTCGAACGGAACCCCCATGTCACTCCGATCGTCCGCATCCCTGCGGCTCTTCCGGTTCTGATATCCACCTCGGAATCTCCGATATAGACACACTCCCCGCGCGCTCTCCCAAGACTCGCGGCGATCACAAACACCATAGCCGGATCCGGCTTCTTCGGACATCCGTCACACTGTCCCTGCACATAAGAAAATGTATCGTCTCCAAATACACTCTGCACTACATGAACAGTCTGGGCATGTGGCTTGTTAGACAATACAGCCCGCTCGATCCCCCGCTCTTTTAATCCTTCCAAAAGCTGCCGGATCTTCTCATAAGGCTCCACATGATACATACAGTTCTCCTGGAACACTCTTCCATAAATCTCCATCGCCTCATGGATCCTCGTAAGATCTCCTGCTCCGGAAGCCTCCAGCGCCTTCTCCATCAGCACCTTTGCTCCATTTCCTACAAACTGTCTGCATTGCTCTCTCGTGATCTCTGGCAGACCCATCTCACACAATGTCAGATTTACAGATCTTACAAGTGAGTCCAGCGTATCTGTCAATGTTCCATCCAGGTCAAATATACACGCTTTATACATTGTTCCTCTCCTTTATATCCATATAATAGTATGAATGGGCTGAAATTTCAACAATAAATTTTCTTCCGCCTCCGCCTCACTCGCCGCGCACAGACAGACACAGACTGCCACAAGCAGCAAAAAGAACAGTGTTTTCATAGCTTTTCTACTCTGCCCCATAACTTTTTCCCCTCTTTTTTGATCTTTATTTTTTGTCCGCAGACCTGTTCCCGCATGTGTACTGTCAGGATCTGATCTCCTGCATGCATGTTTTTCTTTCCGTATTTTTTCTCACATACCTGTCTTTCTCACAATATTTGATGGTACATCCATGCTATCCTGCCAGATACTGCCGCATTGTCTTCAGTGCATTTTTCTCAAGCCGGCTCACCTGTGCCTGAGAGATTTTCACCTGATCTGCCACTTCCATCTGTGTCCTTCCCTCAAAGAAACGCAGCTGGATGATAAAACGTTCTCTTTCATTCAGCCGTTCCATCGCAGCTTCCAGAGACAGTCCTTCCACCCAGTATTCCTCCCGGTTTTTCTTGTCACTGATCTGATCCATCACATACAGCG
>JAPFCT010000277.1 GCA_026169575.1 Faecalimonas sp. | reverse complement strand
TACAAGAAGAGTTATTAAATATCAACAAATAAGGACGGAAAAAGAATGGAAAATAGGAGAATTTTTTTAATCGTACTGGACAGTTATGGCATCGGAGCGCTGCCGGATGCCGCAGATTTTGGTGATGAAGGAAGCAATACATTAAAGACGATCACAGCTTCCGAAGCCTATGATACACCGAATATGAAGAAACTCGGATTATTTAATATTGATGGCGTAGACTGGATGAAAAAGGAAGCGAGTCCTGTCGGAGCATTCGGAAGAATGAAGGAGCGGTCAAGAGGAAAGGACACAACGATCGGACACTGGGAGATCGCCGGAGTTGTATCACCAAAGCCGCTTCCGGTATATCCGAACGGATTTCCGGAGGAGGTTTTAGAGAAGTTCAGAAAGGCAACCGGAAGAGAGGTTCTCTGCAATCTGCCATATTCAGGGACGGATGTGATCCGGGATTATGGCGAGGAACATATGAAGACGGGAGCGCTGATCGTATATACATCGGCAGACAGTGTATTCCAGATTGCAGCTCACGAAGAGATTGTTCCGGTGGAGGAACTTTACAGATATTGTGAGATCGCAAGAGAAATCTTATGTGGAGAACACGGTGTAGGACGTGTGATCGCCCGCCCGTTTATCGGGGAGGCGCCGAACTTTAAGAGAACTGCAAACCGCCATGATTTCTCACTTCTGCCGCCGCGGGACACAATGTTAGATGCGGTCCTTACAGCAGGATATGACACTTACGGGATCGGAAAAATTTATGATATTTTTGCAGGAAAAGGGATCGCACATACACAGCGGATCCAGAACAATGTGGATGGGATGGAGAAGACCATCGAGATGCAGGAGAAAGATTTTAAAGGAATCTGTTTTGTAAATCTTGTCGATTTTGATATGTTGTATGGACATCGAAATGATATTGAAGGCTACGCAAATGCTGCAACAGTGTTTGACAGACAGTTAAAGACGTTCCTGGAGCGCATGAGACCAGAAGATATCTTGATGATCACAGCGGATCATGGATGCGATCCGGGATTTAAAGGGACAGACCATTCCAGAGAGCATACTCCGCTTCTGATCTATGGAGCAGACATTCAGGAGAATGTAAATCTCGGAACAAGAGAGACGTTTGCAGATATCGCGGCGACAGTGCTGGATCTTTTGCAGGTGGAAAATAACACAGACGGAACGAGCATGAAGGAACTGATCCTGAAAAAGTAGCAAAAGAAACAAGAAGAATACACAAAGAAAGTGAAAAGAAACGGAGGTAAGAGAGTGGAGTATGTAATCGAGATGAACCATATCACCAAGCAGTTCGGAAATTTCAAGGCGAACGACGACATTACCCTTCAGGTGAAAAAGGGTGAGATCCACGCACTGTTAGGTGAGAATGGGGCAGGAAAATCCACGCTGATGAGTGTCCTTTTCGGTCTGTACCAGCCGGAGGAAGGCGAGATCAAGATCAATGGAAAGACGGTGAAGATCAATAACCCGAACGATGCCAACGATCTTGGAATCGGAATGGTACATCAGCATTTCAAACTGGTACACAATTTTACAGTGCTTGAGAGTATTGTGCTTGGAAGAGAGACGACAAAATTCGGGACACTGAAGATGGATGCAGCCAGAAAAAAAGTGATGGAACTCAGTGAAAAATACAAATTTAAGATTGATCCGGACGCATATATTTCTGATATTACAGTTGGTATGCAGCAGAGGGTTGAGATCTTAAAGATGCTTTACTGTGACAATGATATCCTGATTTTTGATGAACCGACAGCTGTGCTGACACCGCAGGAGATCCATGAATTGATGAAGGTCATGAAACAGCTTGTGGCAGAAGGAAAGTCGATCATCTTTATTACACATAAGCTGAATGAGATCAAGGAAGTGGCAAACCGGTGCAGTGTGCTCCGGAAAGGCAAATATATCGGTACGATCGATGTGGCGCAGACTTCCAAAGAAGAGATGTCCGAGATGATGGTAGGACGAAAGGTAAGCTTTCATGTAGATAAGCCTGAGATGAAGCCGGGAGAGCCGGTACTGGAAGTGAAGAATCTGACCATCGCATCGAAGCATGAGGGACAGCACGCAGTAAAGGATGTATCCTTCCAGGTGCGGAAAGGTGAGATCCTCTGTGTGGCAGGAATCGATGGAAACGGACAGTCTGAGCTTGTATATGGAATTACCGGACTGGCTCCGATCGAAAGCGGACAGATCCTTTTAAATGGAAAAGATATCACAAAAGAAAGTATTCGCCGCAAGTGTCTGGATGGAATGGCACACATTCCGGAAGACAGACACAAAGATGGGCTGGTGCTTGATTTTTCCCTGCAGGAGAATCTTGTGCTGCAAAGCTATTACACGGATCGCTTTCAGAAGCATGGTTTCTTAAAATTTGATGCGATCCGCAAATATGCTAAGGGACTCATCGAGAAATTTGATATCCGTTCAGGGCAGGGTGAGGATAGTATCGTACGTGGAATGTCCGGCGGTAATCAGCAGAAGGCGATCATTGCAAGAGAGCTTGACAGAAATCCGGAGATTGTTATCGCAGTTCAGCCGGTCCGCGGACTGGATGTAGGGGCGATCGAATACATCCACAAGCAGCTTGTAGAGCAGCGAAATGCAGGCAAAGCAGTACTGCTTGTTTCTCTGGAATTAGATGAGGTAATGGATGTCAGCGACCGTATTGTCGTCATGTATGAAGGTGAGATTGTTGCGGATGTCAATCCGAAGGAAATTACAGTAGAGGAACTTGGCCTTTATATGGCAGGTGCGAAAAGGAGTGTGAAGAATGAAAAATAAATGGAAAAATATCTGGCATGGAGACGGAATCGTCAATTTTAGTTCTTCCATTCTGGCGATTGTCTGCGGACTTTTATTTGGTTTTATTATTTTATTGTCCAGCAATCCGCAGCAGGCATATTATGGATTTATGATGATCATTCAGGGCGGATTTACCGACGGTATCCAGGGAATCGGGCAGATGCTCTATCTGGCAACACCGATCATCATGACAGGACTTTCTGTCGGATTTGCATTTAAGACAGGACTTTTTAACATTGGAGCATCCGGACAGTTTACAGCGGGAGCTTTTGCTGCGGTATTTGTCGGCGTGAAGTTTACATTCCTTCCACCGGGACTGCATTGCCTCGCAGCGCTTCTTGCAGCGATCCTTGCCGGAGCAATCTGGGGACTGGTACCGGGGCTGCTGAAAGCACTTTTTAATGTAAATGAAGTTATTTCCTCAATTATGATGAACTATATCGGAATGTATCTTGTGAACATGCTGATTCAGAGAACGGTATATGACCAGGTGAAGAATCAGACAATGGCAGTTGCAGACGGGGCAAACCTTCCGAAAGCAGGGCTGGACAAATTATTTCCGGGCACCAATATCAATATCGGTATTTTGATCGCAATTTTATGTGTGATCCTGATCTATATTATATTGAATAAGACGACTTTCGGATATGAATTGAAAGCATGTGGAAAGAATCCGAATGCGAGTAAATATGCCGGAATCAATGCAAAGAGAAGTATCGTCCTTTCTATGGTGATCGCAGGTGCGCTCGCAGGACTTGGAGGAGCGCTGTTATATCTGGCAGATTCCGGAAAATACATGCAGGTGCTCGACGTGATCGCGCCGGAAGGTTTCTCAGGAATCTCGGTTGCGCTGCTCGGACTTTCCAATCCGATCGGAATCTTATTTGCAGGATTGTTTATTGGACATATCACAGTCGGCGGTTACAACATGCAGCTGTTTGATTTCGCACCGGAAGTAATCGACATTATTATTTCTGCGATCATCTACTGCGGAGCGCTGTCACTGTTATTTAAAAATCTGATCTATAAGATCCGTATGAAGAAATCGACGAAGAAGAATAAGAAGGAGGGCAAATAATGAGTGTAGTATATTTTGTTATTCAGCAGACAATGTATTTTGCGATCCCGCTTCTTATTGTGGCAATCGGTGCAATGTATTCAGAGCGAAGCGGTGTCATCAACATCGCGATGGAAGGTATTATGGTCATGGGAGCCTTTGTCGGTATTTTCTTCATCAATACATTCCAGGATACGATGAGCGGACAGAAACTGCTCCTGCTGGCGATCTTGATCGTAGCAGTTGCAGGGGGGCTGTTTTCTCTGCTCCATGCGTTTGCTTCTATTAATATGAAGGCGGATCAGACGATCAGTGGTACAGCGTTAAACTTGTTTGCTCCGGCATTTGCAATCTTTACAGCGCGTATGATCCAGGGTGTACAGCAGGTACAGTTTACAGATACCTTTCACATTGATAAAGTTCCGGTACTTGGTGATATTCCGGTAATCGGGGATATGTTTTTCCAGAACTGTTATATTACAACTTATATCGGAATCGGAATCTTTATCGTGGCGGCTTATGTGATCAAACATACCAGATTCGGACTTCGTCTCCGCGCATGTGGAGAACATCCGGGAGCGGCAGACTCTGTCGGCGTCAATGTAGCGAAGATCCGTTACGCCGGTGTTATCATCTCTGGTGTGTTAGGTGGAATCGGAGGTCTGATCTTTGTTATCCCGACTTCTACAAACTTTAATGCCAGCGTTGCAGGATATGGTTTCCTTGCGATCGCGGTACTGATCTTCGGACAGTGGAGGAGCAATAAGATTTTAATGGCAGCATTTTTCTTTGGAATTATGAAGACACTGGCAAGTGCATATTCTGCAATTCCATTTTTGAAATCTCTGCCAATTCCGAATGAAGTATATAAGATGATCCCGTATATTGCGACATTGATCGTCTTAGCGTTTTCATCTAAGAACTCTCAGGCTCCGAGAGCAGAGGGTATCCCATACGATAAGGGAAGCAGATAACAGAAAGGAGTGGCAGACATCATGAGAATGTATGATCTGATCATGAAGAAAAGAAACGGGGAAGCACTGACAGAGCAGGAAATCCAGTATATGATCCGTGAATATGTGGCAGGAGAGATTCCGGATTATCAGATGTCAGCGTTTCTGATGGCAGTATATTTCAAAGGAATGACAGAGGAAGAGACACTTGCGATGACGCAGGCGGTCGCACATTCCGGAGAGATGGTAGATTTATCAGGTATTTCTGGCGTGAAGGTAGATAAACACTCTACCGGAGGGGTTGGAGATAAGACAACGATGATCATCGCGCCGATCGTTGCGGCATGTGGTGTGAAGGTTGCGAAGATGTCGGGAAGAGGACTTGGACATACGGGAGGAACCGTGGATAAGTTAGAATCGATCCCGGGGCTTCAGACTTCGCTTTCCAGAGAAGAATTTTTCAATGTAGTCAATCAGACCGGACTGAGTGTGATCGGTCAGTCTGGAAATCTCGCTCCGGCGGACAAAAAACTGTATGCGCTCCGCGATGTGACAGCGACGGTGGACAGTATTCCGCTGATTGCAGTGTCGATCATGAGTAAGAAGCTGGCTGCAGGAAACGACTGTATCCTTCTTGATGTAAAAACCGGAAGCGGTGCATTTATGAAGAGCATCGACGACTCTATCGCGCTTGCAAAAGAGATGGTGGCGATCGGAGAGAATGCCGGAAGAAAGACTGTGGCGCTGATCACAGATATGGATATTCCACTTGGACATAACATCGGAAACAGTCTGGAAGTGATCGAGGCGGTAGAGACTCTGAGAGGAAATGGACCGGAAGATCTGACAGAAGTCTGTGTGCAGCTTGCATCGAATATGCTTTTCCTTGCAGGAAAAGGTACGCTGGAAGAATGCAGAACTCTTGTGAAAGAAGTCATCGCAAACGGAGAAGCGTTAAAGAGATTCGCGGCGATGGCAGAAGCGCAGGGGGGAGACAGCTCTGTGATTTTTGATACGGACAAGTTTGAAAAAGCAGCATATCAGCACGAGGTACTCGCAAAGAAGAGCGGATATATTACTTTTATGGATACAGAAAGCTGTGGAATCGCCTCTGCCATGTTAGGGGCAGGACGTGAGACAAAAGACAGTCAGATTGATTTTGCAGCAGGAATCATCCTGAAGAAAAAAGTGGGAGATTATGTAAAGGCAGGAGAGCCGATGGCAGTCTTCTATGCAGATAAGGAAGAATTATTTGCGGCAGCAGAGCAGAGATATCAGGAAGCTGTGACGATCGAGGATGAGAAAGCAAAAGAGACTCCGCTTGTATACGCGAGAGTGACAAAGGATCAGGTAGAACGTCTTGCGTAGCAATCTGTATGCAGGGACAAGTGACCGTTGGAGAGAGTGAAGAGAGGGTATCGCAGAGGAGCTACTCTTTTGCGGATCCTCTTGGAAAATAAAAATGTTAAGAAAGGAGAACGTGATGACAGAAAAGGAAATCATGGGACATGTGGACCACACACAGCTGAAAGCATTTGCCACATGGGAGGACATTCAGAAACTGTGCGATGAGGCAGTGGAGTATCAGACTGCTTCGGTATGCATTCCGCCATGCTATATTCAGAGAGTGAAGGAGGCATACGGGGATAAGATCAATATCTGTACTGTTGTAGGATTCCCTCTTGGATACAGTGTAACAGAGGCGAAAGTCGCAGAGACAAAGAAAGCGCTTGAGGACGGTGCATCTGAGATCGATATGGTCATCAATATTTCCGATGTGAAAAATGGTGACTATGCGGCGGTAGAAAGAGAAATCGCAGCATTAAAGGAAGTTGTCGGAGATAAGATCTTAAAAGTGATCATCGAGACATGCTATCTGACGGAAGAAGAAAAAATTGCGATGTGCAAAGCTGTGACAGCGGCAGGTGCAGATTACATTAAGACTTCCACCGGATTTGGAACCGCGGGCGCTACACTTTCGGATATCCGCCTGTTCAAAGAACATATCGGTGAACATGTGAAGATGAAAGCAGCCGGAGGAGTGAAGACGGTGGAAGATCTGGAAGCATTTCTTCAGGAAGGCTGTGACAGAATCGGAACAAGTTCCGCAGTAAAATTGATTCAAGGTCATAAGACAAGTGAATATTAAAAAAGAAAAGGAGAACTTAATATGAAAAAGAAAATTTTAAGTCTGATCTTAGCGGGAGTCATGGTAATGAGCATGGCTGCATGTGCAGTGAAGAAACCAGGTGCAGAGGATACTGCAAAGGATGGTGACAAGAAGGATTCCAAAGGTGGATATGAGCTGGCGCTGATCACAGACGTAGGAACAATCGATGACAAATCGTTCAACCAGGGATCATGGGAAGGTCTGGAGAAATATGCGAAAGAGCATGACATCACTTACAAATATTACAAACCTGCAGAAAAATCTGACGAGGCATGTTTAAATGCGATCGATCTCGCTGTCAAAGGCGGAGCAAAAGTGATCGCAACACCGGGATTCCTCTTTGAAGTGCCGGTATACGAAGCACAGACAAAATATCCGGATGTATCTTTCATCATCATCGATGCACAGCCGGTAAAAGACGGGGAAGCGAAACTGGAAGACAATGTACTTTCTATCTTCTATGCAGAAGAGCAGGCAGGATATCTTGCAGGTTACGCAGCAGTGACAGAAGGTTATAGAAATCTTGGTTTCATGGGTGGAATCGCAGTTCCTGCAGTTATCCGTTACGGATATGGATTTATCCAGGGAGCAGATGCAGCAGTAAAAGACTTAGGACTTGCAGCAGGAGATGTCTCAGTGAAGTACACATATGTAGGAAACTTCGATGCTTCTCCGGAAAACAATGCAAAGGCAGCAGCATGGTACAATGAAGGAACAGAATGTATCTTCGCATGTGGCGGTGGAGTTGGTAACTCTGTAATGAAAGCTGCAGAGACAGCAGGAAAAGTAGTGATCGGTGTCGATGTAGACCAGTCAGTAGAGTCTGATACAGTTATCACTTCTGCTATGAAGAACCTCGGAGATTCTGTATATGATGCAGTTGCAAGCTACTATGACGGAAACTTTGCAGGTGGAACAACACTGAACTTAAGTGCAAAAGATGACGGAATTCAGCTTCCAATGGAAACTTCTAAATTTACAAAATTTACTCAGGAAAAATACGATGAGCTGTACGCAAAATTAAAAGACGGATCAATCAAGGTAGAAAATGATACAGTTGCAGAAGATGCAACAGGTGTTCCGGCAGAGATCGTAAAGGTAGAACTGATCAAATAAGCGCATGGAATGCAAATATTTATATCAGGTGCTTCCGTTTCTGAATGAGATCGATAAAAAGAAACGGGAGCGGTTTGAAGAGTATTTTTACAGTGCACCGGTATGGCTGATGGATTCTTTTCAGATCGTAGAACTTGATGCCGGCGTGGTCTTTGTCAAAGAGAACACGCCGGTTGATACTATCTATATCATAGGACGAGGAATGATCAAAGCGACAGACTACCGGATCTATGGGATCACTTATGATTTTATGAGATTTGAAGGGGTCTATGCGATGGGCGGCATGGAGGTCATTATGGATCTCGACCGTTACTGTACAACACTTGAGACGGTCACACCGTGTACGATCGTAAAAATAGCAAAAGAAAAATATGCCCGCTGGCTGAATTCCGATATCCGTGCTCTGAAGCTGGAAGCAAAGATCATGGGACATTACCTGTTTGAACAGGGCAAGAACAGTCGGGCGTTTTTATTTTTACAAGGGGCAGACCGGCTGGCGTTTTATCTTGTGGAAACTTACACAAAATACGCAAAAAACGGAGTCCTCTATGTGGACAGCACACGGCAGGAACTGTCAGAATCCTCCGGGCTCTGTGTGAAGAC
>JAPFCT010000117.1 GCA_026169575.1 Faecalimonas sp. | reverse complement strand
GTATTATCTGGACAACTATAAACTTCAGATACGAAAAACGCGGGAAGTACCCGGAACACGGGGGAATATCTATGACCGTAACGGGGAGCTGCTTGCCTACAATGAACTGGCATATTCTGTGACGATCGAAGATAACGGTGATTATTCTTCCATGACACTGGAAGAAAAAAATGAGATTGTAAATGAAACCGTGGGAGAAGTGATCGACATTGTAGAATCAAACGGGGATACGGTGATCAATGACTTCGGGGTTATTCTGGATGCGTCTGGAAATTATGGATTTGCGGCGCAGGATGAGACATCACGCCTGCGTTTTCTTGCGGATATTTATGGTTACCAGACGATTGATGAATTAAATGACAGACAGAAAAACTCAACTGCAGATGATATTATCAATTATCTGTGTGAAGATGAGCGCTATGGCTATGGGATCGACCAGTCTTCCATGGAGAAGGCCCGTGTTCTTAAAATGGTCAATATCCGGTATGCGATAAGCCTGAATAGTTTTCAGAAATATATTCCGACAACTGTTGCGTCAAACGTCAGTGATAAGACCGTTGCGGAGATTATGGAAAATTCTGACAGACTTCAGGGGGTTAATATTGCGGAAGACTCTCTCAGAAAGTATACGGACAGTGAATATTTTGCATCTTTGATCGGATATACCGGAAAGATTTCCCAGGAGGAATACAATGAGAAAAAAGACAGTTCCAGAGAATATACATTGACGGATATTGTCGGGAAATCCGGTCTGGAACAGACTATGGATGAAGAACTGCAGGGAACAAAAGGAAAAGAAATCGTCTACGTTGACAGTGTAGGAAATGTGATTGAAACCGAAAAAAAATCAAAGGCAGTCGCAGGAAACGATCTGTATCTGACGATCGATAAAGATCTTCAAATCGCGACTTACCAGATCATCGAAGAAAAACTGGCCGGAATTCTTGTATCCCGGATCGAAAATGTAATGAATTACGATCCATCTACAGCGGAAGATGCAAGTAAGATCATCATACCGATCGATGATGTTTATCATGCACTGTTTGCCAATGAGGTGATCGATACGAAGCATTTTTCGGCATCTGATGCAAAGGAAACAGAAAAAAAAGTGGCAGCGCTTCTCTCAGAGAAGAAAGCATCCTGCATCAGCGAGGTGCTGGCACAGCTCAGGGATCCTTCCGCTCCTGCCTACAAATCGCTGTCCAAAGAGATGCAGGCATATATGAACTACATCGCCGATGACCTTCTGATGGATAAACTAGGCGTTCTGTCCGCGGATGTCATTGACACGAGCGATAAGACTTATATCGCATGGACAAAAGAAGAACGGATCAGCCTCTATGAATATTTAAATTATGCGATTTCTAAAAACTGGATAGATCTTGCAGGAATCCAGGGAAAAGAGGCAGCGCAAGGGAAATATTCTGATCTGAATGAGATTTATGAACAGATCTTAACGTATCTGGAACAGTCTCTTCCTTCTGACAGACAGTTTGAAAAGCTGGTCTATCGCTATATGATCAAAAATGGAGAACTGAAAGGGGAGGAAATCTGCTGTCTTCTGTATGAGCAGAATGTGATCGCTTTTGATGAAGTGCAATACCAGGGATTGAAAAATGGAAAAATCGACCCCTATGCATTCCTTGTAGGAAAGATCAGTTCTCTTGAGATCACGCCTGCCCAGCTCGCGCTTGAGCCTTGTTCGGGTTCTGCTGTCGTTACAGATGTAAATACCGGGGAGGTACTTGCATGTGTATCTTATCCGGGCTATGATAATAACAGATTGGCCAATACAATGGATTCTGATTATTATAACAAGCTTGCAAATGATCTCTCCAGCCCTTTTTACAATACAGCTACGCAGGAGCGGACCGCGCCGGGTTCCACCTATAAGATGCTGACGTCTGTTGCAGCGCTGACAGAAGGTGTGATCACACCGCAGGACGGAGTTGTGTGCGAGGGGACATTTGAAAAGGTATTTCCGAATCCAAAGTGCTGGATCGCGCCGGGCGCGCATGGATGGCTGGATGTTACCGGAGCTCTCCAGCATTCCTGCAATATTTTCTACTATGAAGTGGGATATGAGCTGGGGGTTACAGAATCGCCGGATAAAAAAGACGAGGATGGGAAGCCGTCAAAAACGTATTCCAGCGATCTGGGTATCGAAAAGCTGACAAAATATGCGGAGATGTTTGGACTAAATGAAAAGTCAGGTCTGGAGATTCCGGAATCCAAACCGCAGATCTCAGATGCCGATTCTGTGCTTTCTGCAATCGGCCAGGGAACAAATAACTATACGACAAGCCAGCTTGCACGGTATGTAACAGCTGTTGCAAACCGTGGAAAGGTTTTCCAGCTCTCCCTCCTTGATAAGACTGTTGACAGAAAAGGGAACGTTGTAAAAGATTATCAGCCGGAGCTCAGAAATGAGATTACAGAAGTTTCAGACAGCACCTGGAATGCAGTACAGCAGGGAATGGAGGATATGGTATCTACAACCGGAACGTTTGATTCTCTCCGGCTGGAAGGATTTCAGATGGCTGGAAAGACCGGTACGGCACAGCAGAGTGAGACCCATCCGGATCATGCGCTCTTTGTCGGGTATGCCCCGAGTGAGAATCCGGAAATTTCTGTGAGCGTCCGCATCGCAAATGGATATAATTCCAGTTACACAGCCGAGATTGGACGCGATATCATAAAATACAGATACCATCTTGGAGATACAGAAGATATCGTCACGGGAAGCGCCAGCGTGCTGGGTGCTGCCGGTGCCGGAGATTAAAATACAAAAGACAGAGAAGAACTGAAAATGGAGGAATTTTGTATGGGTGAAGTAATTGTGATCACATCTGGCAAAGGCGGTGTCGGGAAGACAACAACAACGGCAAATATCGGAGCCGGACTTGCGCAGATGGGGAAAAAGGTAATTGTGATCGACACAGATCTCGGACTTCGCAACCTTGATGTTGTCCTTGGACTGGAGAACCGGATCGTATACAATCTGGTCGATGTTATCACGGGAAGCTGCAGATTAAAACAGGCGCTGATCAAAGACAGGCGGTATCCGGAGTTATACCTGCTTCCGTCAGCGCAGACAAAAGATAAATCTTCGGTCACGCCGGAACAGATGAAAAAGCTGACAGAAGAATTAAAGGAGTTATTTGATTACATTATTCTGGACTGTCCGGCAGGAATTGAGCGGGGATTTCAGAATGCGATCGCCGGAGCTGACCGTGCGGTTGTCGTTACAACACCGGAAGTTTCTGCGATACGGGATGCCGACCGGATCATCGGCCTTTTAGAGCAGGGTGGAATCGGCCAGTCAGAGCTGGTCATCAACCGGCTGCGGATGGATATGGTAAAGCGGGGCGAGATGATGTCGGTAGAAGATGTGACAGAAATACTCGGAATCCGGCTGATCGGGGTGATCCCTGATGATGAAAAGGTTGTGATTGGTACCAATCAGGGAGAACCTGTGATCAGTCTGGAAGCAAAGGCTGGTACCGCATATAAAAATATCTGCCGGAGACTTACCGGCGAGGAAGTTCCTTTCCCAGATTTTGAAAAGCAGGATGGATTTTTTTCCAGACTGACAAAAAGATTTAAAAAATAGTGGGAGGGGATCAGATGCAGAAATTTGGATGGAAAAAGAAACGTACTTCGGTAATGATCGCAAAAGAACGATTGCGGCTGATCTTATCATCTGACCGCGTCAACAGTACACCAGAATATGTGGAACGGATCGCAGAAGATCTATTTGTGACCGTCTCAAAATATATTGAAATCACACCCGAAAACTTTACTGTTCAAATGACACAGTCTGATATACATATTCAACTAGCAGGAGAGAAAAAGTGAAATTTTTAAAACGATATCATCTGAGAAATTTTAATTTCATACTGGTTATCCTCGTCACAGCACTTTCCATTATCGGAATTATGGCAGTCGGGAGCGCGCAGAAATCTATGCAGGGAAAGCAGATTTTCGGAGTGATCCTCGGGCTTGTCCTGATGTTCTGTGTTTCTGTGATCGACTATAAGTGGATCTTACGGTTTTACTGGATGTTGTATGCTGTGAATCTGATCTTACTGCTGCTTGTTCATTTCTTTGGAACGGAGGCAAATAACGCTGTCAGATGGCTGGATCTTGGTTTCATCCGATTTCAGCCGTCGGATCCGACAAAGATTCTGATGATCTTGTTCTTCGCGCAGTTTTTAGGAAAGCGCAGAAAGAAACTAAATCGTCCGTCAGTCATCCTTGAGGCGGTGGCACTGATCCTTCCATCTTTGTATCTGATCTACAAACAGCCGAATCTGTCCACAACGATCTGTCTTGGGGCATTGTTCTGTGTTCTTCTGTATCTGGGTGGACTCAGTTATAAGTTTATCGGGACTGTTCTGGCAGTTGTGATCCCGGTCTGTCTGATCTTTTTAAGTCTTGTAGTACATTCCGGTGTGCCGTTCTTAAAAGATTATCAGAGGCAGAGGATTCTTGCATGGCTGGAGCCACAGAAATATGCTTCCTCCACAGCATACCAGCAGATGAATTCGATCATGGCGATCGGATCCGGCCAGCCGAAAGGAAAAGGATAGGATAATAATACAACGACATCCGTTAAAAATGGAAATTTTATTTCAGAGCCACAGACAGATTTTATCTTTGCGATCATCGGTGAAGAACTTGGTTTTGTCGGATGTTGTATTGTGATCATTTTGTTATTGTTAATTATTGTCCAATGTATTATAATCGGATTAAGAGCGCAGGATCTTGCAGGACAGATCATCTGCGGGGGTGTAGCCGCACTGATCGGGATACAGAGTTTTATCAATATCAGTGTGGCAACCGGGATTTTCCCGAATACAGGTATCTCACTGCCTTTTGTGAGCTATGGACTTTCTTCCATAGTCAGCCTGTTTATCGGAATAGGGGTTGTATTAAATGTAGGACTACAACCGAAAAAATACCAATAGGAGAGTGAGTACACGATGAGAATAGGATTAATAGCACATGATGCTAAGAAGATGCTGATGCAGAATTTCTGTATCGCATACAGAGGAATTTTAAGTAAGCATGAATTATATGCAACGGGGACAACGGGACGTCTGATCGAAGAAGTGACGAATCTTTCTGTCCACAAATACCTTGCAGGACCACTTGGGGGATCACAGCAGATGGGAGCGCAGATCGATCAGAACCAGATGGACGCT
Source organism: Faecalimonas sp. (assembly GCA_026169575.1). Next base: position 2,403 of record JAPFCT010000117.1, on the reverse strand, counting down.
GTAATCTTTCTGAGAGATCCACTGGCTCCGAAATCGAATGAACCGAATGTCAATGATGTTGTGCGTCTCTGTGATATGCACAATATTCCAATGGCGACCAATGTAGCAACTGCAGAAGTATTGATCTTAGCAATTGACAGAGGAGATTTAGAGTGGCGTGAGATGTACAGATAGGTGCAGAAGAGTCTTCTTCGGAAGTGTTCTTTTGATTTTTATACTTTTCATTGCAGGATGTTCTGAAAAAGAGCCGGTGATCTCTGCGTATGAACAGTCTGCATATAACCGGGATCTGTACCGTGCGGATCTGTATGCGCAGGATCTTTGTGTGGCAGAGACAAATATAGAATTGCCGGGGTATGTGACAGATCTGGGACTGCATGCTGCAGGTCTGTTTGGGATCAGTCAGAAACAAGTACTGTATGCGCAAAATCTCCATGAGAGACTTTATCCTGCGAGCACAACAAAGATACTGACTGCTTATGTAGCTCTAAAGTACGGAAATTTATCCGATCTTGTGACAGTGAGCAGACGCGCAGTTACATTCGATGTAGATGCATCTGTCTGTGGACTGCAGGAGAATGACCAGGTTACGCTGGAAGCATTGCTGTACGGGCTTCTGCTTCATTCCGGTAATGACAATGCAATCGCGATCGCGGAGCATATCTCAGGCAGCGTGGAAGCATTTGCAGAGTTGATGAACGAAGAGGCCGGAAAACTTGGTGCGACAAATACACATTTTACCAATCCGCATGGTCTGCATGAACCGGAGCATTATACCACTGCGTATGATCTGTATTTGATTTTTAACGAATGTTTGAAAAACGAGACATTTTTGACGATGATCTCACAGCCATCCTACACAGCAACGATACAAAATCCTGCTTCAGGAACAAGGCAGCTTACATGGACACCATCTCATTTTTATGCGCAGGGACTTGCGTCAGCTCCGCAAAATGCGACGATCGTCGGAGGAAAGACGGGGACAGAAGATCTGGCCGGATCTTGTCTGGTTCTTTTGGAAAAAGATCTTGCAGGGAATCCTTATATCTCAATTGTAATGGGTGCTCCTGACAAGACAGTTCTTTATAATGATATGACTTCGCTGATTTCAGCGATTCCGGTTTCTTAGTGTGCTGCTGCATGGTGTCGTGTGGCAGCACACTTTTCATTACATGGATTCCGAAGAGATTGCATTGATCCTTCCGAAAAGGCTGATCAGGTAAAGACCACAGAGACCGATGATGGTATAGATGATCCGCGACATCCAGGATAAGTCTCCGAGCAGGAACGCAACCAGATCGAATTTAAAAATACCGACCAGCAGCCAGTTGACGGCACCTATGATCACCAGTGTCAGCGCTGTGTTATCAAACCATTTCATGTGAATTCCTCCTTTATGTTAAGATAATAATAGAATTGCCATGAGATGAAAATTTATACATGGAAGGAAAAACTATGGAAACAAAAAGTTGTTATAATAAATATTCTGAATATTTAAAAGAAAAATATGGAACAAAAGTTTATAAACTCCCAATCAATCTTCCAATTACCTGCCCAAACAGAATCGGTAGAGGAGGATGCACGTTCTGCGCAGAAGCCGGCACCGGATTTGAAAGCCTTTCCAGTCAGAAGACTGTGACAGAACAGTTACGTGAGAACAAAGCATTTATTGCAAAAAAATATAAGGCAAAGAAATTTATTGCATATTTCCAGAACTACACAAATACATTTATGCCGGTTTCCGCCTTTGAACAGTATATGAAAGAGGCGGCAGGCCAGGAAGATATTGTAGAACTTTCTATTTCTACAAGACCAGATTGTATCCGCGAAGATTATATGCAGATATTAAAAGAAATAAAAGAAATGTATTCTGTGGAGATCACAGTAGAACTGGGACTTCAGACAGTAAATTATCATACACTGGATCAAATCCGCCGCGGGCATGGACTTGCAGAGTATCTGGATGCTGTGCGCTGTATCCAACAGTATGATTTTACGATCTGTACCCACGTAATCTTAAATCTCCCGTGGGATACCAGAAGAGATGCGATCGAAACTGCAAAAATACTCTCCGCACTCAGGATACCGATCGTAAAGATCCATTCGCTCTACATTGCCAAAAATACTTTATTGTGTAATTCTTATGAAGATGGTACAATATCGGTGTGTGCAAAGGAAGAATACCTGAAAAGGCTTGCTGATTTTTTAGAATATCTGTCACCGGATATCATTGTCGAAAGGCTGTTTAGCCGGATACCGGAAGAGGATGCGGTATTCTCTAACTGGGGAACAAGCTGGTGGAAACTCCAGGAAGAATTTGAGCAGGAAATGCAGCGCCGGAACAGCAGGCAGGGAATACGCTGCGATTACCTAAACGGAGCGGCACTTCAGAAATTACAGTAG
>JAPFCT010000270.1 GCA_026169575.1 Faecalimonas sp. | reverse complement strand
CTCCTGCACCTTCACAGTCACTTCCTGTGATCAGCGGTGTATGCACATACACAAATCCTCTCTCCTGGAAGAACTGGTGAATCGCATATGCGATCAAAGATCTTACGCGAAATACTGCCTGAAATGTATTTGTTCTCGGACGAAGGTGGGAAATCGTTCTCAGATATTCAAAGCTGTGACGCTTCTTCTGCAGCGGATAATCCGGTGCAGATGCCCCCTCTATGATCACTTCCTCTGCCTGGATCTCAAACGGCTGTTTTGCCTGAGGCGTAGCTACTAATGTTCCCTTTACAATGATAGCTGCACCGACATTCAGTTTCGAGATCTCCGCAAAGTTGTCCATACTGTCGTGGTATACGACCTGAAGTGTCTCAAAAAATGAACCGTCATTGACAACGATAAACCCAAATGTCTTAGAATCACGAATACTGCGCACCCATCCGCCGACAGTAACCTGATTATCTAAGTATGCCTCTCTGTTCTTGTAAAGTTCTCTCACAGTTACTAATTCCATCTCTCACTACTCCTTTTCTTATATTTATCTACAACCGGTGCCTGCACGATTTCTCTTCTGCTGCTGATTGCTGATTTGATATTCATTGTTACAGTATAACGCATTTTCTATGTTCTAGCAATGAAAAGTGTGGATTTATCGGTGATTTTTTGGCCTTCCCCATAACCAGAGCAAAGGATTTTATGACACATTGGATCATAAATTCATCCGCAAAGAATGAGACTGTTTTTCTCACTTTCATTTTTCTCACTTTAATTTACAGTATTCAAATTCCACGGATCACTATTTTCCATTGTAACCTCGCCAGTCTCCAGATTGACAGATGCTGTCCCCGCCAGGGTGTTCGCCTGCACGCTGCCTCCTCTGTTGATAATTTCTTTTGCTTTTTCTTCTGAAATACAATAACGAAGCACAAAGTCATATCCTTGTTCCGTCTCGGTCATTTCATGCTGATAAATCGTATAAGATCCTCCATCTCCCTCTGGTAAAAGTGATGTATAGTGTTCTGCAACCATCTCTGCAACCGCATCTTTTGACAGATCAGAAAGGTTATTTTCCGTTTCTTCCGGTACGTCTATATCCACTTCCGATTCTTGTAATACTTCAAGATCTTCGGGTTCTGTTTCTTCCCCCTGCATATCCTGACTCTCCGCAGAATCAGATACAAATACTTTTCGATACTGCTCATGCACTTCCACAGAGTCATACTGTTTTTCTCTCTGGAGTTCTACACTGACCTGATGTCCCGTATTCTCGTTTTTGATCAGCACAGAAACGATATCCCCTTCCTGGTCAATCGCCAGCATATGTACCGGATCTTCGGCAACTTCTTTGTATATCCCTTCCTCTTTATCATATTTACATGTAAGCGATTCAACTTCCATGTAAGCATCATCTGTTCTCTCACTATACTTTATCTCCAGCATTTTATTGTTTTCTTCTGTATATACATTCAGATACATGTTAATATTATCTGTAATTGTGATGTAGTTACCATCCTGAATTTGTTCTTCTCTCTCTTCGCGTTCAGCCTTTTGTTCTATGGCCTGCTTATAGTTTTCTTTTGCGGCACGGAGCTGGTATTCCAATTCTTGTTTAGTTCTGTCAATGGTGTAATTTCCATACCATTTCGCTTCTCCATAACCTTGTAGAAAATATGATTCCATATTTGAAACATCATATTGTGCAGAATATTCCTCCCACTCTTGTTCTGTCACTTCTTCTCCATTAATTTTTACCGACAGTGTCCCTATATCTGCCTCTACTGTTTTTTGTTCTTCAAACTTTTCTCCAGTGTATCCATAATAGACTGTAATAGCACTCGTTGTATTTTCTCCCGTCACAAGCTGGATTGTCCCGTCCTCCAGATAGACAAATCTAACTGCCTGTCCATCTCCATTAAATTGAAAAGGTTCTCCCTCATATACTTTTTCCATATGATCTTTTTTCCATGCCCATACTTCTACTTTATACTCTACAACCTTTTCATAATCTTCTGATCTTGTATCTGTATATGCCAGAGTCAACTCATCCATACCATCTTGATTAAAATCTATATTTTTCAAAAAGCTCAACCCATAAGTCTGAAGTCTTCGCATCTCTACCCTAAAACCGTCTTGTGGTATTTTTTCTGTTAACTCCGTTATAAACTTTAAATAACCCTCCAGTCTTTCTTCTACTTTCCCCCAATATCTAATCTCATCAAATGTTTCTGCATCTGAAATATTTTTCTCTGCTTCTGCAATTACTGACTCTATTTCATCTTCTTTCCCCTGATGATAATATGCCTGAATCATTCCCTGATAGGCTGACTTTCTTTTTGGATCAATTTCTAAAATCTTACGATAACTTTCTATTGCCTTCTGATAGTCCATCTTTTTTAAATATCTGTCCGCAGAAGCTACTAAATCGTTAAAATCTTTTTCTTTCTTTTTTTGAAACAGTATACTTCCGCCGATTCCGATCACCAGAACCGCTATAACAGATAAAGCCGCTATGATCCATTTCCTTTTTCCCGACTTCTTTCGCTTCTGAATTTTGAAATCTTCTTTTTTCTCAAGGGACGCCCCGCATCCACCACAGAAACGCGCCCCTTCCTGATTTTCTCTGCCGCATTTTTCACACTTCATACACGTTTTCTCCCATTAATTATTTCATATACTTTTTTATTTCTTTATCCGTCCAATTTTCTACTCCACCTTTACAAATGCATCCGCCCATACGATTTCTTCTGGCAGATTCAATACTTCAAATCCCGACTCATTAATATAACTGCAAGTATACCAAGTATCGTCCTCACTGCTGTCTTCTCTTTCGGTTCCTACGGCAGCCCAGCCATTTTCTCCAAAAGCTGAACCGTAATCATAACTCTCCTCATCTACAAACGGTAAAACCGTTCCATTCTTGTCCATATAAATAACACCGTATTTCTCTCTTATGTATTCATATCCATAAAACCTCAGATATTTAGATTCTTTCGACCATTTTGGTGTTAGCATTGACCAGTCATACTCCATCGGAATAGCCTCTTCTCCCGAACTATTGATTGCTCCGAAGACATATTCTGATCCTTCTTTCACTTCTTTCCCAACTGGAATTACCCCATCATCATTGAATTCTTCATACACATAATCATATTCAAAAGGAATCACTTCCTCATTTTTCCAGTTGATGAATCCCCACTTATAAAAGATTTCTCCATCCTCTCCTTCGCCCACTTCTTTTGCGACTCCTGCCAGTCCATTCTCAGAAAACATATTTGCATAAACATATTCAAACGGAATCACTTCTTCTCCTTTTTCATTGATAAATCCCCACTTTAATCCATCCTCTCCTGAAATTGCTGCTGCCACCAATCCCGTTTCCGAAAATTCGCCAACTAATTCATATTTACATGGTATTACTTCCTCTCCCTGTTCATTAATAAATCCCCAATTCCATCCATTTTCTTCTTTCTGCACTGCTGCCAGATGATTTTTACCAAACGGAGAAGCCCTATAATATTCTTTTTCAATTACCTTTTTCCCATTTTCATTAATAAATTTACTTTTGTTATTTTCAATTACCGTAATAATACCGTTTTCTCCAACTTCCATATAGGAATATTTACATTCCAGTATCTCTTTTCCCGTTTTATCCACAATTCCATATTTATATTCATCGTTCCCTTCTTCCACTCTGACGACAATTTTATCATTTTCAATAGAAATCTTATTATAGTCACACGGAATAACATACTCCCCTTTTGCATTGATCACCCCATATTTGCCTTCTTCATTTTCTACTACCGCAAGATAATTTTTCACTTCTTGTTCTTTCTGATAAAAATGTACGGTAACTGCGCTGGATATCAGAAGAATACTGAGTGTTATGGCAAATGTTCGCTTTTTCCAGTTCTTTTTCTTATCTTGTTTTTGCTCTTGTACCCGTATATTACTTCCACAATGGGGACAGAATTTCTCTGTCCCCATCAGTTCTGTCCCACAATTTGTACAATACTGTTTTTTGTTCTTTTTCAATCGTTTCACCTTCATCTATCGTCTGTCTTCTCTTATAACTTCATACCACATGCTGTACAGAAACGCTGTGTCTTTTGAACTTCCGTCCCACAATTTGTACAGAATTCTTTTTCCTCCGGCATTACTGTTTCTTTCATTGTCTGCAATAGTACTGTATCCGTTTCTACTTTCTTCCCACAATTTGTACAAAAGAACTGCCCCTCTGACAGATTTGCACCACACTGCGTACACTTTTGCGCTACATATGCTCCCCCTGCATTTGCCGCACCAGTTGTCTGAAATGGAATAGCTGACACCCCCTGCGCCGGCATATTAATCAGATTCTGTGCTCCGATCCTGCTTCCACAGATATTACAGAATGTTGATTTTGCCGGAACTTCCGCATTACAATTTGGACAATAAATTGTCCCTTTTATCTTCTGGATCTGATCTTTTTTCTCCATGATCTGCTGTTCTAATTCTGCAATCCTTCTGATTACCTGATCTGCTTCTTTCCCGACACTTCCGCCGTATTGCTTATGAACACTGTAATAGATGGAGCCAAGTGCAGAAAAAGCATCCTTCTTCTGTGCTTCCAGTGACTTGATCGCAGAAGATAACTTTGCTGAATCTGTCACATCCTTCGTTTTCTGGATCGCTCCCTGACCTAATGTTGTAAGTTTTTTATCAAAGTCATCTAAAAAAGCCATGTTCTGTCTTCCTCCTGATTTTTCTTCTGTTTCGTATCAGTTGATCTGATATCAATTATTCGAACTCATAATATTCATAGATACTGAACTCTTCCAGTGGTTCCTTTCCCAAAAAACTGTCTTCTGCAGTAATCTCTTTCATATCTTCTTCTGAATAGATAGCAACGTATCCTGATTCCTCAAATGCTTTTGTCGTCACCAATGCGTAATACGCTGTTTCTTTCTCTCCTGCTCTTTTAATTGGTATTTGAATCATTTCATTATAAAGACTTCTATTTTCATTTGTCGGCAAAACATACGTCTCTGTATCTGAAAGCATTGTAAATTTCTTTTCCTCCAGATAGTTTTTTAACCCTAATATGGCATTGGTATAATTCAGATATTTCCGTTTTTGCAGGATTACCTCCTCAAAGATATTTTCACTCTCTTTTTTCAATGATAATACAAGATCCGTTCCATCCTGCTCCAGAAAGATTTCATAGGCATCATCTTCTGTACTTGTAATCTGACAGAAATTGCCGTCTTTCCACTCAAAATATACTTGTTCCGAACTATCTCCCCGGCTATATTCGATTGTGGCACACATTATTTCCTGATAATCCTTAATCAGAGAAACACTGATATTTTCCTTTGGAGCTTCCTTAGAATAATAGCCCTCTTCTAATTCATCAACTACAATCTGCTTTTTTTCCTGCTCTTCATAGAACTTCTCAGCCCGCAAAGCCAGTTCTTCTTCTTTCCGTTTCATCTCTTCTGACGGAGTTTTTGCCTGTGCAAATGCATCTTCATACATCTCCAGCGCTTTCTCGTACTCTTCCATTTCCTCGTAAATCTCTGCCAGTCCCTGATAAGCCTTCATTTCCCCAGGATCGCTCTTGATCACTTTCTGAAAGCATTCCTCTGCTTCTTCGTACTCTTTTTCATCCAGATACTTCTGTCCAGCCTGTATATTGTTCTGGATTTCTTTCTCTTTTTTAAGGTATTGCAATACAACATACCCAGCAGCTACCACCAGAATGATTACTGCAAATAATACCAGAAAAATACCCTTCTTTCGCTTTTTCTTCACAGTAATTTCGTTACTCTGTTTCAGAGACGCCCCACATGACTTACAGAATTTTGCCTGCCTGGCATTCTCTGTTCCACAGTGTTCACAATACATCTTTTTTCCTCTTTCTGTAATATAGTTCTAACTTCCTGAAGTTTAAAAGATTATCATTTTAACCGGTATCCACAGTTCCCGCAAAATACTGCCTCTTCCTCCACCGGCATACCGCATCCTGCACAGACTGGATGTGCGGGCTTAGGCTGATACTGCTTTCTGATTCTTGTAATTTTATCAAAAATCGGAAGAAGCTCCGGAAGCGGATCTTCAAATTTCCCTTCATAATAGGTCTTTCCAAGCTGCAGATATAATTGTTCCAGTTCAGTTCCCTGCCCTGCTGACTTTTCATCATTTACTAACACTGTCTTATCGTTTGCATCCATTTTTTCTTTCCTCGCTCTCTGAAATCTGGTTTTTTCTATACGGTTACGATTTTCCATGCTTGCTGTAACCGTATAATCTCTTTTGTCACTTGCTCATCCCTATGCCAGTTTGAACATACCCTGATCGTCTTTCATATAAATTCTGGTTCCTCTCGGAAGATAATACCGTCTGTCCTTGCCAAGCGGTTGTCCACTCTCTAAAAATACGCTTACACGCGCAAACACCTCGACACAGTATTCCTGATATTCCGGAATAAAATAAATTCCTGCCAGACTTTCCTGACTCTTATAAAGCTCTGTTGTGATCTGTCCTTCCGTCCACTGAAAAAACAGTTCCTGACGCTCCTGAAGAGGATATGCCATATTTTGAAACATCCCGGATTCTCCTGCCACTGCTCCATAAAATTTCAAATTGTCAAAAGTTTGCTGACTTCTTCCTGACGGAACTGTTTCTGTCCTCTGCGGTTCCCTATGCTGTGGCATTTCATTCAAAAACAGCGGTTCTCTGACAGACTCCCTCGCTTTTGCTTCCGCTTCTGCCTTTTCAGAATTTAATGCATAACACGCAAGACCGATCACTGCAATATGCATCAAGAGCCATAGCATAATCGTCGATGAACTAAAATTAACATAATCACCGATATCTATAAAAGGAATATCAATCCCCAGTTCGTTTACTTTTCCTTTAAATGCCAGGCAGATTCCAAACACAAGCACATTATCTATAACACTGCTCAAAATTGCTCCGGTATGTGCCTCTCTTCCTTTAGACATTGCTGTAAATACTGCCCCAAGGCATATTATTAAAATGATTATCATAATTCCCAGACCATACATACCTATTTCATCACTTGCCTGTCCTTCATCAAATGTGAGCTTTAAAATATCCAAAGTTGATATTTCAACAAGCTTTAAATCAATTAATGGCATAAAGATCAATGCCAGTGTTCCTATCAGGAGCAACGCTTCTATATTCTTTAAGTTCTCCTTCATTCCCTTTCCTCCCTCTGTGCTTATCCTCTTCTGACCATAAATACAAATTCCTCATCGCTGGACAGACGAAACGTCATTCCATCCAAAAGTGGAATCTTCTCTGTGATCTCTCTTCCATTCAGATAGCTGTGATTTGCCGACTGCAGATCTTCTATCCAGTCCCCGTCTCTTCTGTGGGTAATTCTGACATGTTTCCGGCTGATCGTCGGATTATCTTTGATCATATAATCTGCCTCTTCTGATTTTCCGATTACAAAATCCGGCTTAAAAATCTCTATTACTTCACCGTTTTTCTTTCTCTTTAAAAAAGTGCGTACCTCTCCTGCATTTTGTACCAGGACAGTTTCATCTTCCCCTGACGCCATGACTGCTGCCCGCAGATCCGGCTGTGGTACTGCCGGCGGAATATGTCTGCGGATTATCACATCTTCTGAAAATCCCTCACTCTGAATCAGCGGGATATACACCTCATTTTTTCTTCTCCATCCACCTAAATATACATTCATTGTTATCTCCGGTCCTTTGCTATATTTTTTAATAATAAAATGCTGATTCCTATAAATAATACCGTCATCCCTGCCAGAATCATCCAGGACTGTAATACATGCTCTTTTGTCACCCGGAAAAACGCTTCTGCCTCATGCTCCAGCATCGGATAGTCCTTCTGTAATTTTAATTCCAGCTTATTGAGCTTTGCGATACTTCCAAGAGACTCTACCGACCATCTGCTGATGGTACAATAAGAGATTACTTCCCCGGCGCCCTTCAGTGTAAAAAGGATTCCCGAAAAAAGAAGCTGAATAATCAGCACAAACGGCGCGACCGCCATCGCTTTATCTCCGGTTCTGACCATCGAAGAAATGACAAATCCCATTGTGACTGCCGCGAGAACTGTCAGCCAGACGGTTAAAAAGATTTCTATATCAAACTGTGCGAAAAAAATTCCTTTTTTCATCTTCCCAGTCAGTTTTAAAAAGACAAACGACAGCAGCGCTGCCTGCACAAACCCGAGAATTGCCTGAAGTACAAATTTAGACAATACATACCCCGGCAGCTTCAGATTTGCCATATATTCTCGTTTTAAAATCACACGCTCCTTGCAGATTTCCTGAATCGAATTAAACAATCCAATCCAGATGCCCGAACAGCTCAGGGCAAACAACATCGACTTCGTACTCTCATAAATTTCAAAAATCTGCTTATCAGCAACTACATACAACAGCGCTGCAATTAACAGCGGCTGCAAAAGCAGCACCGCTAAGCGGTAAAAGTCATTTTTCATTAATTCTGCATATCTGCACAGAAGGATCCGAAACTGTCGAAAAGCCGATTCCTTCTTCGGCTTTAATGTTTCTCCTTTTGCTGTATTGGAACTGATCTGAATCTTGGCAACCGGATTGTATGCGGCAAACCGTTCTGCCCACTCCTCCGGATTTTCTGCAATCATATTATAAATGTTGACAAGATCATCTGTTCCGTAAAATCGTTTTGCCTCATTGACATTTCCACAAAAGCAAAGCCTTCCTCCCGGTCCCATAAAAATTACCTTGTCACACAAATGCAGGTTCTGAGTTGTATGTGTAACCATAATGATCGTTTTGTCCTGCTCCTTTGACAGCCTGCTTAACGTAAGCATCAGGTTCTTTTCTGTACCCGGATCCAACCCGGAAGTCGGCTCATCTAAAAAGAATAATTTCGGGTCGGCAAGAAGTTCTACTGCGATACTCGCCCGTTTCTTCTGTCCTCCTGATAACTTCCGGATATAAGTCTCCTTATGTTCCTCCAAATCTACCATTTGAAGCACTTCCCGGATTCTCTGGTCAATTTCAGATGCCAGTGTGTCCCTCGGCATTTTCAGTCTGGCGGTGTAATAAAGCATCCGCTTCAAAGTCAGATTTTCATAAATAATATCCTGCTGCGGAACAAATCCAATTACATTCTTTAAGTTGTGAAACTGCTCTTTCAAATCAATTCCATTGCAGAAGACTTTTCCTTCAAAATCTGGCTCAAACCCGCTGACGGCATTCATCAGTGTTGTTTTTCCTGCACCGGATCCTCCTATGATTGCCACAAACTCATTTCCCCGGATCTCGCAATTTACATCTTTTAAAATCTGCTTGCGTTTCCTTCCTCTGCCGACAAATTTATTGATGCCGCAGGCACGAAGGGAAATTCCCTGCACCTTTGATGTATAGTAAATACACTGATTAGAAAAACAAAGCTGATGATCCAGGATCTGTATCATATCCTTATCTTTCAAAACAGCCTGATTTTTTACTGTCCTCCCATTTACCATAACTCCGTTTGCACTGTCATTGTCATACAGAACATAATTTCCGTTTTCTTTTCGGATCTGACAGTGTAACTTTGAGATTCCGGGATGTTTTAAAACAATTTCATTTCCTTCTGCCCGCCCAATATGAACAGTTTTCTCTCCTAATATCTGATTTTTCCAAACTTCATTTTCTTCTGCATTACGGTATAGCATCAAAACCATTTTATTTGGATTTTTCAGACTTCCAATCCGAAAAATTGCCTTATCATACACTTCAACACAGTCGTTCTGCTCATTGAGAAGTCTTTTTTGTCCCGGCTCTTCTATGTAAGTTCCATTACTACTTCTGCAGTCTGCATACACCGTCCTCTCTCCCTGAAAGAAAAATGTTCCATGTACTTTTGACATAATAGAATCTGAGATCACAATATCACACAGTTCTTCTTTCCTTCCAATGACCAGTCTGTTTTTTCCATAATCATCCAGCCGGATTTCCTGCAGTCTGCTGGATGTATCTATGATCGTCAGTGTCCTCATTTTCTCTTTTTCCTTTTATTTTTAGACTATTTCCCATTTTTCTACTTTATTTTACTGATTTCCCTCTCCCCTTTCAATGTGTGGCTCGCAATGTGGACAGCCTTTTATTACTTATTTTTATTTCTTCTGTCTTTTATTTTTCCAAAATTCTACTCAAAATAATTTCCAGAATATTTCTCACTTAAAAGATAATAAGAAAAAGTATTTTATTATTGACTGACTCTTTCGGGGGGGGGTATAATGATATGGCAATTTTACACTTAAGGAGGATGTACTCTATGTCAAAGTTTTCTGAACTATTATCAGACTATATTCATGATAAAGATATTCCGGTTTATGCACTCTCCCGGTATTGCGGTCTCGACCGCTCTTCTCTTTATAAGATTCTCCGCGGTAAGCGGACGCCGTCCAGCATTTTTACAGTGGAGCAGATTTCTGAATTTATCCATTTGACGCCGCTGGAACATGAAGAATTACTGGAAGCCTATCAAATCACTCTTGCAGGGGCAGATAACTACTACCGCCGGAAATATGTCATGCATTTTCTGACTAATTTTGCAGAAAATACTTCCTCAATTCCTATGCATTATACGATTACCAATTTTGCAGACAACCTGCCTGACGTTGCTGCATTATCAGGCAGCAGCGAAATCCAGCATTGTCTGACTTCCATCTTATTAAAAGAGACGGGAGTACAAAAAGGGCAGATTCATCTGCTGGTCCAGCCGGACTTTACAACTGTCATCCATTTTTTATCACATATCAGACAAAGTGCTGCCACATTCTCAGTAACTCACATTCTCTGCATGAACAGCACCAGTCAGATAACACCTTCAAGAAAAGATTACAATCTGCATTGCCTGCAGACCATTCTTCCACTGTATAGCTGCAATTATCCATATGAAAGTTTTTATTACTATGATAATATTTTGTCGCAGTCCAATGCATACCACTTGTTTCCCTACATGGTACTGACAAGCAGCCATGCAGTCTTATTATCCAGCGATTACCAGAAAGGTCTGGTTTTCAAACAGCCGGAGATGGTTACTTTTTTCCACAATATTTTCCAGGAATACAAAGCTTCTGCAAAGCCTCTTCTGAAAAAAGTCTGTGATCCGTTCGCCATGCTTGCCTGCACCGGCTCAATCTTGTCAGAATCTGCAGGCTCAGACTATTCCTTCCAGATGACTCCGTGTCTGTCACACCTGCTGCCGCCATCATTCCTTGAAAAGTATCTGATTTCAGATTTCATAGACAGAGACACCCTGCTCCCGCTCTTTTGGGAACATCAGCAAAGCCTGAAAAAACGCTATGAAAAATCAAAATCTGTTTTCATTTTTTCCGAAGATGGGGTCAGAAGATTTTTAGACACCGGACGTTTTGTGGAATATCCAAAAGAAATTTACAGACCTTTTGAGAAACACGACTGTATCTTTCTGATTCAGCAAATGCTGGCTCTCAAAGACCAGTTCCAATATAAGATGTTAAAAAAATCTATCGGCAGTATTCCTTATGGTGCAAACATTTTTATCGGACAAAATTCCGGATACCTGCTGTTTGTCAATCCCGAATCAGAAGAAAATGTCTTCTTAAACATCGAGGAACCCGGACTTCTCTTCGCATTCCAGGACTTTTTTGAGACGATGAATGATGAACTATTCTATCCGGAAGAAGAAATGATTAAAAAACTGGAAGATCTACTCTTATAGAAGAGACATGTTTGCAGGTAACATGCATACATCACCCTCCTTTCTTTCGTATGGAGGGCTGCCCCTCCGTAAAAGAGGATAAGCCGCCCGGCTTTAGTTTCCCGGAAATAAATCGAGTGTTCGTGACCTTCCACACGTAAAACAAAACTAGAGGAGATTTATCTTATGAAAAACAAACGTGTAATATTTACTACGCAGGCAGCAATGATCGCTGCCATTTATGTTGTGCTGACAGTTGTCTTTGCGCCGTTTAGTTTCGGCTCCGTGCAGGTGCGGATTGCTGAGGCGCTGACCATTCTTCCGGCATTTACTCCGGCTGCGGTTCCGGGTCTTTTTGTCGGATGTCTGATTGGAAATATTCTCGGAGGCGCTATGCTCCCGGATATCATTTTCGGAACGCTGGCAACATTGATCGGGGCTGTTGTTACCTATGCCCTGCGCAGACAGAATAAGTTTCTGGCTCCGCTTCCGCCGATTGTGGCAAACACATTGATTGTTCCGTATGTGCTGCGGTTTGCCTATGGGGAAGCAATTCCGATCCCGCTTTTGATGCTGAGTGTCGGAATTGGTGAGGTGATTTCCTGCGGTGTACTCGGAATGATCCTTTATTTTGCATTGAATAAATACAAACATCGTTTATTTACGCTTTAATTTGCTTTTGAATCTGCTCTTTCAAAGAGCAGATCCTTTTACAGAAAAAAACTGAGGTGCTGCCTGCATGTTTTGGCTGCCCTCAGTTTTTTTCATGTCTGATTTCTTTTATTTTAAATATCCGATATAAGTATTTCCACTTGCTGCGGTCATCGCCTCCAGTTCTGCATATGGAACTGTGACTTTTTCTCCCGTATCTGGTTTCATATAAGTGACCATGCTGTCATGATACCCGGTCAGCAGCAATGCATTGTTCAAATCCGTCATAGCAATGACCGGTGTCCCTTTTCCGAGAATATAGCATAGTTCTTCCGGCTGGCATCCATGAAGATCCAGCACATTTTCCGGAAATTGTTCCTTGAAAATCTCAATCGGCTGTTTTCCTGCCGCCATTTCTCCTGCAACATCCACCGCTTTCCCTTCATAAGACAAGATACGGCTCAATGCCGCCGCCAATGTGTTTCCTTCCGGATATGGACTGGCATCGATTCCGGCAATATCATATACAAGACTTCGGTTTCCTCTTTCCCATACATATTTCTGACTTTCTGCTACAACAAGCCCCTGACTTTCATTTGCCTGCCGGATCGCATCTGCTGCATTTGTGTAGATACCAAGTAATTTTCCTTTTCCATATGTGTAAAATACCCCGGCATGCTCTTCCTCATCAAATGGAATGAGAATAGGATTTTCAAACAATACTTGTTTTGGCTTTAAAAGCTTTGGAGTCTTATCAGAAATCCCGGATTCGTATTTGATCCTGACCTGGCGTTCTTTCACTTCAGAAGTATAAGTTTCTATGGAAATATTACTCTTTTCTACTTCTTCATTGCTTGTAATATAGTCTTTTGCAGCCGCCATATACACAGACTCATTTTTTACAACCCGGTCCAGAATCAGCATTTTTTCTTCCACGGTCACTCCCGTCACATATACCTGATCTGCCTGATATGTCTTGACAACTTCATTTTCTGTATCACGGATCTCCAGCTTATACATTGGGCAGACATGTTTTCCCGTGACAAACATTCCCATGTCTTCCTTTCGCCCGATCCCATAGACAAAATCATCGGAGATGAATCCCAGCGGGCGGATAAACTCTCCAAAGCTGCATGTGATCGTCCGCTCTTTTCCGGTGACAAAGTCAAGCACTTTTACCTCCCCTGCATCTTCCAGAGAAGAAGCGGTCTGATATGCCAGCAGCCTTCCGTCCTCCGAGGATACATACTGGTCTTTTGTAAGGTTTTCCACCAGCGCTTTCTTGTTCCCTTTTTCCAGATCAACCTTAAACAGCGTCCCTTCTTTCATCGCATACAGTACTTCCTGCTCCTCATTATAGTAGACAAGCTGTTCTTGTTCTTTTAATAAGATTTCACTGGAAATATTATCCGGAATAAATGCTTTTTCTTCCACTGCGTTTTTCTCAATATCAAAGAAATAGATCGCAGTGCCTACTTCCCCCTCATGTTCTCCTCGGTTCATATATCCGATCACTTTAAAAGTGGTATCGCCCTGCCCGTTTACCGATACGATCTGTATCTCATGCTCTTTGCATAAATTACGGATATCGTACCCTTCTGAATCCGCAAAGCTGAATACAAGTGACAGTGCATCCTCCTTTTGATCGTAATTCCACAATTCACCTGCCTGCACAAAGGAGACGATCGTCCCTGCCTCATTTGTCATATAGGGAATCTCCTCTTTTGCGATTCCAAGCAGGATGCCCTGATTATCCAGCACTTTTCCGGATGGATCCAGTTCCTGCTCCATCGTCCGCTCATAGTCAAGAAGATACTCTTTCCCTTCTGCATATCTCACTTTCATGTATTCCCGGATCTGATAGGTTTCGGCCTCCTCCTGTTCTCCGGTACACTCTACCTCATAGTCATAGATCACCGTCATATAATTTCCACTGAGTTCTTTGATGCTCCTGCTGACTTCCCCTTTGATCTGCGGACGCAGTTCTCCCCATGTCAGATGCTCTGCATCCGAATGGATTGTCACTTTCTGAAGATGATCGGTCTCGTCATCTTCTGTCCCGTTTTCCAAATATGCGGCGATCGCTTCTGCATTTTCTTTCTCAAATGTCATATTGTGAAATCGTTCTGCAAATGCAAGACATGCATCACTGTCTGTTCCTTCTTTTTCACAAATCCTCGTATAATAATAAATATCCTGCTTTTCTGTATGCAGCGTCAGTTTTAAAACTGCCTCCCGCTCTGGAAGTTTAAGCCCTGAAAAAGTCAGTGTGATCTCATCTTCGATCTCTTTGATCTTTTCCTTATAAAGAATGGTTTCTCCATTCGCTGAACAGACTTCATATGTCAGTGCTTTTACCGGCAGGGCTCCTTCTTCAATCCGGATCGTCATTCCGCTCTCTGTCTCGACCGGAGTGATCGTGCTCCGCATTTTTCCGGTATCCATCTGAGAGACATACCCCACAAGCGGATTGATCTCCTGCTCTCCGGACACGATTTTCAGACGCGGCAGTGTCGCTCCCCCCATATCCGCTGTCATATCTGCATTTCCTTTGTTTGTCAAAAAACTAAAAACAATCACAGCGATCAGAAATACCAGTGTCAGGATTCCTGCTCGTTTTAATTTTTCTTTCATGCAAAGCTCCCCTTTATTGCAACAGCTCCCCTAACGTCGGATGAATCTGTAAAAATTCCCGACATGTTTCTATCTGTTCTTTATTATTCTTTTTCCTTCCCGTTTTTATTGCCCGTATCAAAATATTTTTCGGTGTATGTTCCATGTCAATAAACTCTAAAATCTGTGCATCGTATCCTTGTCCTTCCAGATATTCCGCGCGCAGTGCATCTGTGATCAGCGCTGACATCCGCTCTTTGATCAGACCATATTTCAGCACCGGACTGAGGATCTCATTTTGGATCTGTCCATTGACTTCATGCTGACAGCATGGAACAGATAAGATCACTTTCGCATTCCACCCAACTGCCTTTGCAAGTGCAAAATCTGTGGCAGTATCACACGCATGCAAAGTTACTACCATGTCCACTTCTTCAGCCCCGGTATAGTCTGCGATATTTCCCTCAAGAAATTTCAGCTTCTCATATCTATATTTTTCACTGAGTTTGTTGCAGTTTGCAATGACATCTTTCTTCAGATCCAGACCGATAATGCGGATATCATATTGCTTCAATTCATGCAGATAATAATACATCGCAAAGGTCAGATACGATTTTCCGCATCCAAAATCAAGGATCGTCACCTCTCTGTCTTTTGCAAGCTGCGGCAGGATGTCCTCGATAAACTCCAGAAAACGGTTGATCTGCCGGAACTTATCAAATTTTGTCCGGACAATCTTTCCCTCGGCTGTCATAACTCCAAGATCCTGCAAAAATGGGACCGGAACCCCTTCTTTTAAAATATAGTTTTTCGTGCGGTTGTGCGAAAGTTCTCCCTGCTTCCGCTCTCCTTTTGCTCTTTTTTTCTGGACGGTTACCTTTCCTTTTTTGCTCACAAGCACTGTATACTGAAACGTTTTTGTGTCTATCTGCATTTGCCGGAACAATTCCATCTCTTCCGCAAGCACACTGCATGCCTGCTCATATCCATAATTCTCATGAAAAACCTGATTGTTCTTATGGGTCTCACATTGAAAGAAAAGTACATCCTTGATCAGCACCGGACGTACTTTCACTTTTACGGCTTCCTCTTTTTTTCTCGGATTGCTGAGTGTCGCTCCGATCAAATCTATATTCAGGCTCTCTGCCAGTATTTTTCTAATCTCTTCCATCTGTTTTTACTCCTTTTTTCTTCCGTAGTTGTATTGTAATGCCTGCCCCCTCCAAATGCAAGAAAGGACAGGGAAATTTCATAATTTCCCCATCCTTTCTCTCTCATCCGTCTGTCTTATTTCTGATTCGCTGTGAAATTTTTGATTCTATATATTTGTTTCCGGCTGTTGCTTTTGATCTCCCTTTTGGTACAGTCTCGGAAATACGATTGTTACTTTAAAGAGATCTCCATCCAGATACAGTAAGAATTTTCCACCCTGAAGTTCTGTCAGATTTTTCGCGATCGACAATCCCAGTCCGCTTCCTTCCGTGCTTCTTGACACATCCCCGCGGATAAACCGCTCTGTCAGTTCATCTGCAGAAATATTTAACGGCTGTTCGGATACATTTTTCAGAGAAAATTCTACATAGCGTTCTGACATTCTCAGATCTGCATAGATTCTCGTACCTTCCATCGCATATTTTGCTGCGTTATTGTAAATATTTTCAATGACACGCCAGATTCTTCTGCTGTCTACCCGGATCATTGCCGGTTCCTTTGGAACATTGACAACGATATTTAAGTTCCTCTTCTCGAACTTTTCTGCAAATTCTCCGGTCGTCTGGTTAATCAGTTCCACCAGATTGATATTCATATAGTGAAGTGTGATATTTCCACTGCTGATCTTCGATGCCTCCACCACATCTTCTGTGAGCGTCTTCAGTCTCTGCGATTTTGCATCGAGGATCTCCAGATATCCCTGGATCTTCGGATCTTCAAATTTCTCCTGCTTCAACAATCCTACATAATTAATGATCGATGTCAGCGGTGTCTTGATATCATGTGATACATTTGTGATCAAGTCTGTCTTGAGACGTTCATTTTTCATATTTGCCTCAACCGCATTGTGGATTCCTTCCCCAATGTGATTGATATTCTGGACAATTTCCGTGTCCTCTTTCATCATATTTCCAAGAGGGATCTTATAATTTACATCCCCGGATGCGATTCGCTGGATTCCGAATTTGATCTTCTGCTTTGCGATCGCACTCTTTAAGAGGTACGCAAACACTGCCACATCCACTGCCAATACACTCAAAATGAAGATCGGATGCCCAGTCGCCCACAAAAATTGCAGTAACATAAATGTAATGTAACCAAGTGCGGTCTTTGTCGTACTTCTACGGTTTTCCCAGAAGATCATAAACAAATGTCCAAACCAGCGCAGCAGGCTGTTCTTCCAGAGCTTTCTCGCCTTGATTCGTTTTACAAGACTCAGATAACCTGTCATTCCTATCGCACAGGCAAGAAGAACTCCAGCTCCTCCGATCACAGCTGTCTCAAAGAACCTCTGCTCAAATCCATATGCAGAAGAAATGTAAAACCCTTCTGGCGAGTAACTGTATGCCAGATCGCTTTCCACATTCAGTCCGGAAACCGGTATTGCGATTGCAAATGCAAGTCCGGCAATGATCAGCGCCGCTGCAATCTCTGTTTTGATCCGGTCGAAAAAGCTCAGTGTGATTCCTTCTTTTCCATTGACATGTCCGGTCACAGCTGTCAGCCAGATGAAGCTGATGAAAAAGAGTACTGCTGAGATCAAACTTCCGATCACAACGACTTTTACCCACGGACTATACTGTTCATACTCCTTATTTCTCATATAAAAGCTGTCCTGGATCGGATAGTCTGTATCCACAGACACTGCAAACAGAAACTCTTCCTTCTGATTTGTGCTTCCGGTCACGATATGTTTCCATTCTTCTGCAGAAACATCCATATTTGACTGAAAATCTGCAAGCTTTGGCGCGACAACAGCATATTTCCCATGTGCTGTCATTTGTTTGATATTTTCTTCTGCTTTATTATAATCTTTGTAAGCGCTGCGGTTTGTATATACTTTCTTTTCCTTCTGATCTACATACAGATATGCAAGGTTCGTATTTCCTTCCTCCACAGTTTCCAGTCCGTCTTTATACTGATAATAATAGTGCGGAACCATAAGCAGCGCATTGTCAAGCAGACGGTAGGCTTCCTCCAGCTTTCCATTCCACTCCGGATCTGTATTTACCAGTTCCAGCAGATTTTTAAATCCTTCCGGCGCATACTTCTCACCAATGATCCCGTTTGAAAAGTTCCAGCAGTCCGTATAAAGGATCTTCCCGTCCTTATCTTTCAGTACCTTCTCAGATCCGTCTGAATAATATCCATCATTCATGTAGTCCTCGTAACCCAGATCCGCCATGTACTCTTCCATGCCCATCTCTTCTGTCTCTACAAACTGAAGCTTCTGTTCCTCGATCAGCTTTTTAAATTCAGAATCATAATAGTATTGATATGTGCCGTCTTCCTTTTCACATACAATGACACCGGCTTCCTCCATATAACTTATGCCACCATAAGTTTCCGCCCATTTGATCAGATCTCCGACTTTATACGCGATTCCCGATTCATTTTCCCCATTTACTGCCCTGGAATCTTCATCAAATTTCTTCAGATCGATCAGCCTATTCGGATCATACTTTCCTTCTGTCTCAAACATTGGACAAAGCGTTCTGTAATCTAAAATATTTGCTACCGCTGACTGCACCGTATCTTCAAACCCCTCGCTGTCCTCATAGGCCAGCGGCTTATCTTTCTGGAATGCACTCAAATATTCCTGCCCCGGATAGACAAGCACCCACGCAAGACTGATCACCATAAATACCGACAGTACATGCACTAACAGAATCAATAGTCCTTTGCATAATCTCGATTGATACCATTTATTCATATTTCCTCCTCTCCAGGGCTTTCTGCCCTTTAAAGTTTCTCTATCTTATATCCGACCCCCCATACAACTTTTAAATATCTCGGTTCTTTCGGGTTGATCTCGATCTTCTCCCGGATATGGCGGATATGAACTGCAACGGTGTTATCTGCACCGATCGCATCCTCGTTCCATATACTTTCGTAAATCTGATTGATAGAAAATACTTTCCCTTGATTTTTAACCAATAGTAATAAAATGTTATATTCGATAGGTGTCAGCCGGATCACATCCCCATCCACTGTCACCTCTTTTAATTCATCATCAATTTTCAGCCCGCCTACGGTAAACACAGAACTCTTCTTCTCCATTACAGTACTGCCAAGCTGTGTATATCTTCTGAGCTGCGACTTTGCCCTTGCCACTAATTCCAAAGGATTAAAAGGCTTTGTCAGATAGTCGTCAGCTCCTACATTCAGTCCTAATATTTTGTCTGCATCTTCTGATTTTGCAGAGAGAATAATGATCGGCAGACTGTTCTTCTCCCTGATCTTTAATGTTGCCCGGATGCCATCCAGTTTCGGCATCATCACATCGATAATAAGAAGGTCTACTTCCGTCGAATCAAGCACCTTGATCGCTTCCTGACCGTCATAAGCCTTTAGCACATTGTAGCCTTCCTGCCTTAAATAAATTTCAATCGCTTCTACGATTTCCTTGTCATCATCACATACTAATACATTAAACATATTTCATCACCTCCTCTGTATTATACAAGGATAGCAGTGATTTTTTAAGAGGGGATTATGGAAATTATTAAGAAATGTTTAATTCGAACCTGCGTGTCAGAAAAGAACTTTCTGACACTGACTATATCCCCAGAATATTCCGGATATGTTCTGTTGCTTCTGTGCATTCCCACCTTAAGACTATATTAATATTTTTTTGTTTTCTTTTAGAAATTACACATAGTTTAGACACATTTATTCGTTATACTACGTTTAGATAGTTGATTAACACTCACTATCTCCCCCCTCATAAAGTACATACACCCTGGGGATTCCGGGGTGTAGCACTTTAACTCTCATTCCTTTAATAACTATAAAACGGCAAAACCCGTCAGCCCCCTGGCTGACGGGTTTTTGCTGTCTACAAACACGCATCCACTGTATTTTTAACCTCTTTCAGGCATGCTCTTCTTTTTTCCATCCATTGATACAAGTCTTCATACACCGTCTCCCGGTCTGTCTCATTCAGTATTTCATGTCTGTCATTTGCATACAGCTTGATCTGAACGTCTTTTAATCCACAGTCTTTGTATTTTTGAAAGACTTTTTCCACACCATTCCCAAAGTTTCCCACAGGATCGTCTTTTCCTGCAACAAAAAAGACCGGGAGATCTTTTGGAATATTTTCGACTGCTCCTTTCTTCTGCAGCTGTTCCATTCCGCCAAACATCTGATAGTAAGCGCTCACCGTAAATATAAATGTACACATCGGATTTTTTAAATACGCGTCTACGATTTTCTCATCTTTTGTCAGCCAGTCCATTTCGGTCCGCACCGGATGAAACTTTTTATTATATCCTCCAAATGCCATCGAATTCACAAATTTACTTCGGTAACGCCATCCTTTCACTGCCGCGATACATCTACACACGCACCGTCCGAGCATAAGTACCGGCAGTGGCTGATACCCGGTTCCCATAATAATAGCTCCTGACAAGCCTTCTGCATGAGCCAGCAGGTATTGTCTGAGCAGGAACGATCCCATACTATGTCCAAGCATAAAATATGGAACCTGCGGATATTTCTTCTCTGTTCTTCTGCGCAGGGTATCAATATCCTCCACGACACATATATTTCCTCTCTGCTCCGGAAAATACCCATAATCTTCTTCATCTGCCACAGATTTCCCATGCCCCAGATGATCATGTCCAGTCACCACGAACCCTCTGTCAGTCAGATAAGAGGCAAATTCTTCATACCGTTCAATATACTCTACCATTCCATGACAGACTTGAAGGACAGCCTTGATCTGTCCTTCTCCTCTCCACTCTACTGCGTGGATCTCTGTATGTCCATCACTGGAAGGATAATAAAATTCTGTCTTTTCCATGTTTTTTCCTTCCTTCTTGTTTTTATCGGTCTTCCATCTCCACATACGCTCTGTGCGGAGCTAACGACTTATAAGCCGGCCGGATGATCTTATCCACATTTTTCAGTTCCTCCAGTCTGTGGGCGCTCCATCCGACAATACGCGCAGCAGCAAAAATCGGGGTATACAGTTCTTTTGGCAGACCAAGCATACTATATACAAGTCCACTGTAAAAGTCTACATTGGCATTGACTCCTTTGTAGATCTTCCGCTTCTCACCAATCACTTTCGGAGCCAGCTCTTCTACCAGTGCATAAAGTGCATATTCCTTCTCACAATGCTTTTCTCTTGCCAGCTGTGCAACGAATGTCCGGAAAATATCGGCTCTCGGGTCTGAGATGGAATAGACCGCATGTCCCATTCCATAGATCAGTCCTTTCTGGTCAAATGCTTTCTTATCCAAAAGAGCTTCCAGATATGCTCTTACCTCATCTTCATCTTCCCAGTCTGTCAGATGCTGCTTCATATCTTCAAACATCTGTGTCACCTTGATGTTGGCGCCTCCATGCTTCGGCCCTTTCAAAGATGCCATCGCCGCTGCCATAGTCGAATAAGTATCCGTTCCGGAAGATGTGACTACATGCGTTGTAAATGTCGAGTTATTTCCTCCGCCATGATCCATATGGAGCACAAGCGCCATATCCAGTATCTTTGCTTCCAGCTTCGTGTACTTCTTATCCTTTCTTAGCATCATCAAAATATTCTCTGCCGTGGAAAGTGACTGATCCGGTGCATAGATAAACAAATCCTCTCCCATGCGGTAATTATAGGCATGATATCCATAGACCATCAGCATCGGGAACTGACTGATCAGATTCAGGCACTGTCTGAGCACATTTGGGATTGATGTATCATCTGCTTTTTCATCGTAGGAATACAGATTCAGAATAGAACGTGAAAGGCTGTTCATCATATCCCGGCTGGGCGCTTTCATAATCACATCCCGGACAAATGTCGGAGGAAGCGTCCTGCGCTCCACAAGTACCTCGTGAAATTCTCTTAATTCACACTCATTTGGAAGTTCTCCAAATAATAGAAGATATGCGATCTCCTCAAATCCATAATGGTCTTTTTGGAGAAATCCATCTACAAGATCTTTCACATTGTATCCACGATAATATAAATTTCCTTCACACGGAACTTCTACACCACCTACTATCTTTTTCGCCCGGACATCCGAGACATTGGTCAGTCCTGCAAGCACACCTTTTCCATTCAGGTCGCGGAGCCCTCTCTTTACTTCATACTTTGTATATAATTCTTTATCAATTTCATTGTTCGCTTCACACTTTTTTGCCAACGTCTCAATCTTAGGTGTGATATCAAATAAAGTTTCTTTTCCCATAGGCTTCTCCTCTCTGAATGATGATGTCTGTTTTTTTGTAATTTAGCATTTATTATACTAAAGCATTCTCATTTTTGCAATATTCAAAATATTAAATAATTATTAATAAAATAACAGACTTTTTGTTTTTCTATTCACAAAAAGTCTGTTCTGATTTATTCCGATATTCTCATTTTCCTAGTTTGCAGCTGGGAAATATGGGCGCAGCGCTCCTGCTACATTGCTGATCGTCATTGTCTGAAGCCAGATATGCCCCGGTCCTGTGATCACTGTGTTAAAAAATCCTTCTCCGCCAAAAACTTTATTTTTCAGCCCCGGAACTGTCTGAATATCCATCCGGCACGATGCTGTCATCGCCGCAAGATGTCCGGTATCGATCACAATCTGCTGCCCTGGCTGAAGTTCATACTCGATCACATGACCGTCAAACTCCGCAAACATCACACCTTCTCCGGAAATCTTCTGAAGAATGAACCCTTCTCCGCCGAAGAAGCCTGATGCGATCTTCTTATGAAAATGTACCGACAGCTGCACACCTGCCTCGGCTGCAAGAAAACCACCTTTCTGGACAATGATCTCTTCTCCCGGACGGACAGAGAATACCCGGATAGAGCCTGGAAAACTGGATGCAAATGCAATTTCCCCTTCTCCTTCCTGCGCTGTGTATACATTTTGGAACATTGCTTCTCCGGAAAACATTCTTCCGAATGCCTTACCGATTCCTCCATTTGTCGAAGTATCCATCCGCATATTTGGTGACATCCATGCCATCGATCCTTTTTCTGTGATCATACTCTCTCCTGCACCAAGTCTGCAAATTACTACCGGAAGTGTGTCTCCTAAAATCTGATATCTCATCTTTATTTCCCCCTTTTATATGAAATATGAAAGTACTTTGCCTTTACTTCTTCTGCTCTTCCTGCATCAGTTCTCCGACAATATTGCTCAGATGTGCAAATTCTTCCAGGTTCAGAGCTTCTCCTCTCACACTTGCTCCTTTTCCCAGTTTTGCGATTGCCTGCTCGATGCCTTCTTTTGACAGCGAGATCTCCGGAGAATTTTTCAGTCCATTTGCCAGCGTCTTCCGTCTCTGATTAAAGGATGCCCGGATAATACGGAACATCAGTCTCTCGTCCTCTACCTGAACCGACGGTTTCTCATGGCATTCCAGCCGGATCACTGCCGACCCGACTTTCGGTCTTGGCATGAAACAGTTTGGCGGGACATTTGCGGCGATATACGGCTTCGCATAATACTGCACCGCAAGTGACAACGCGCCATAATCCTTCGTTCCCGGGCCAACCTGCATCCGGTCTGCAACTTCTTTCTGCACCATAACTGTGATGCTCTGCACCGGCACATGACTCTCAAACAGCCCCATAATGATCGGTGTTGTAATATAATATGGGAGATTTGCCACAACTTTGATCGGTCTGCCCCCATTTCTTTCCTCTGCCAGTTTTACGATGTCTAACTTTAACACATCTTCGTTGATAACCGTGACATTATCATATCCGCTCAATGTATCTTGCAATATTGGAATCAGTGCCTTGTCGATCTCAACTGCCACAACTTCTCTTGCCGCACATGCAAGATACTGTGTCATCGTTCCGATTCCAGGACCGATCTCCAGAACAAAATCATCCTTCGTGATCTCTGCCGAGCGGATGATCTTATCCAGCACATGTGTATCGATCAAAAAGTTCTGTCCAAATTTCTTCTGAAATGAAAAATTGTACTTCTGCAATACCGCAATGGTATTCTGTGGATTGCCTAATGTTGGCTGATTCATATATATATTCTCCTATACTCCAAATAATTTTCTTGCGTTCTCCCTTGTCTGCGAGATTACTTCTTCCCTGCTGATCTGTTTGATTGCTGCAATTTCTTCTGCTATGAAAGGAAGATTCAGTGATGAATTTCTCTTACCTCTGTTCGGGACCGGCGCAAGATATGGGCAGTCCGTTTCCAGAACAAGTGACTGAAGCGGAATCTCTGCAACAACCTCTTTTAACTTCTTTGCATTTTTAAATGTGACAACTCCGCCAATTCCCAGCAGATATCCCATCTTCACATACTCTCTGGCATGTTCTGTGGAATAAGAGTAGCAGTGGATGATTCCCTTCATTCCCTGACCATATTTCTTCATGATCTCCAAAGTATCCGCCGCCGCTTCCCTGCTGTGGATGATCACCGGAAGCCCTGCTTTTCTCGCAGCCTCCAGTTGACGGATAAACCATTTTTTCTGGACTTCGTGTGATTCATGATCCCAGTAATAATCAAGGCCGATCTCCCCGACTGCCACAACTTTATCGTGTGACAGTTTCTCCTCCAGCCACGAAAACTTTTCTTCATCCAATGTACCAACTTCATCAGGATGTACACCAACCGCCGCATAAATAAACGGATATTGTTCCGCAAGTCTGATCGTAGACTCGCATCCATGCAATGTGGCGCCGACGTTTACGATCGTCCCGATCCCCGCTTCCTGCATCCCGGCAAGAAGCTCTTCTCTGTCGCTGTCAAACTGCTCATCATCATAATGTGCATGTGTCTCAAAAATCATCTATATTAACCCCTTTCCGGCTTTTGCTTCTGTTCTTGATTATAAGTGAAAATCCCCTTAAATTCAACTTTTCTGTCTGTTTCTTCTATAAAAGGTTTGAATTTATCCGTAAAAAAGATTATACTTGTCTATATATCAAAAAGAGGAGGAACTTGAAAATGAAAGTTTACGACACAGTAAATAAAGTAGAACTGGAAGCTACTGAAAAAGAACTTGTTGACATCATGGTCAACGGACGCCAGGTAGACCTGATCCTGGATGGAAAGAAAACAGACGAAGATGGATATCTGACATGGGATGTAGAACACTGGTCAAGCATCGATAACAAGAGATTTATCCGCTGCTATTCCTTAGAAGGACGTGTACTGAGCGAATCTACGGGCCACAATATTTATGACCTTGCAAATGATTTCAAACCGGAAGAAGCAAAAGAAGTACAGTTAAGCTAGTGTACTGTATTTGATCCGCAGCCGCGTTTCACTTACGTTTTCTTCAAAAGGATTTTATAAAAGCAGACACCGGCAGGAGCTGATATGACACGGATCCCCCTGCAGTGCCTGCTTTTTTTATCTCTGTAGTCTCTTACAGAATTTCTTTTCTCAGTTGTTCTGCGGATTTCATGGACAACAGACCAGGCGCAATATCAAATACGGTCTTTGCACCACAGTTTCCACTGTTTGCAAGTCTGTATGCAGCACGCGCATAAGCAACTAATACACTGGATGTAAATTCCGGATTCGAATCCAGTTTCAGAGAGTACTCGATCACATGTTTGTTTCCATCTCTTCCTGTTTCTCCAGTACGGATCACGAAACCTCCATGCGGCATTTTGCTGTGCTCTGCTTTTAACTCTTCTTCGGTCACAAATGTAACAGTTGTATCATAATCTGCAAAATAATTTGGCATCTCTTTGATCGTCTTCTCGATCAGCGCTTTATCTGCACCTTCCTCAGCTACTACATAGCACTCGCGGAGATGTTTTTCTCTTGTGGAAAGTTCTGGTTCACTTCCGCTTCTGACTCTCTCCACTGCCTCTTCAATCGGAACTGTATACTGGATCGCATTTTTTACTCCTTCGATACGGCGGATCGCATCAGAATGTCCCTGGCTGACACCCTTACCCCAGAATGTATAAGTGCTTCCCTGCACAAGAATAGATTCTGCATAAATACGGTTCAGAGAGAACATTCCCGGATCCCATCCTACAGAGATGATCCCTACTTTCTTGCCTTCATTTGCCGCTGCATCGACATCTGCGAAATATTCCGGAATCTTTGCATGTGTATCAAAACTGTCGATCATATTGAAATTCTTTGCGATTGCCGGTCCCATTACCGGAAGGTCTGTCGCAGAGCCTCCACAGAGAATCATGACATCTACTTCATCCTTCAATGTAAGAATATCGTCAAAATGTACTTTCTTTACACCTTCTGTCAGAATCTGGACACTTTCCGGATCACGGCGTGTCACAACCGCAACAAGTTCCATATCTTCATTTCTCTCGACCGCAAGTTCTACACCGCGTCCGATGTTTCCATATCCAACAATACCAATTCTGATTTTACTCATTGTGTTCTCCTTCTTTCTCGTAATTGTTTCTTTCTTATCTGCAGTGCATCGAAGGCAGGATCTTAACAGATCTCTGCCCCTGCCGGCATCTCTTTTTCCGGTGTCATCAGCGCAAGATTTCCATCCGCATCTTCTGCACAGAGCAGCATTCCCTCTGATAAAACACCTGCCAGTTTTGCCGGTTTTAAGTTGACAAGTACCATTACTTTTTTCCCTACCATCTCTTCCGGTGTATAATGTGCCTTGATACCTGATACGATCTGTTTTACCTGACTTCCGACTTTTACTTGTGAGCAAAGCAGTTTCTTTGATTTTTTTACTGCTTCACATGCGATGATCTCACCTACCTGGAATTGCATTTTACCAAATTCCTCAAATGTGATCTCTTCCTTCGGCTCAATATCGATCACCGCTTCTTCCTCTGCCTTTTCCTCTACCGGAGGATGCAGCTCTTCTACTTTTTTCAGTACTTCTTCCATATCAAGTCTCTGGAACAGGATCTCCGGCTTATCTGTGACATGTCCGCCATTTAACTGCGCAAGGATCTTCTCAGATGTCTCCGGCATGAAAGAACTTAACAGCTCTGCTCCCTTTGAAATACTTGTGATCAGATTATAAAGCACTGTCTCCAGACGGTCTTTTTTCTCTTCTTCTTTTGCAAGTACCCATGGCATTGTCTCATCAATATACTTATTGCAGCGCTTAAATAAATTGAAGATCTCTGTGATCGCATCTGCAACTCTGAGTTTCTCCATCTTCTCATCTACCGCTTGCGGTGTGCGATCTACAACTGCCTTTAACTCTGCATCCACCTCTTCCACAGCACCTTTATCTGTGACAACGCCTCCAAAATATTTATTTGTCATAGAAATCGTACGGTTTACAAGGTTTCCGAGTGTATTTGCAAGATCTGAATTCATACGCTCTACCATCAGCTCCCATGTGATCACACCATCATTGTCAAACGGCATCTCATGGAGAACAAAGTAACGTACTGCATCTACCCCGAACATATTGACAAGTTCATCTGCATAGATAACATTTCCTTTGGATTT
>JAPFCT010000057.1 GCA_026169575.1 Faecalimonas sp. | reverse complement strand
AGTGAGTGTACGGAGGTGCTGAAGCAGGTTCTGGGGATCCGGTAAACTTGTAAATAGATTGCTGTGATCTTGTTTTTTATGCAAAGAGTGGGAGCAGAGTTTCCGAAAAAAGAAGATTGTCACGAAGCTGTCACTTTCACTGCCTAAAATGTGAGTATACGGTTCAGAGAAAGACTTCTGTGCCGGAATTTATGACATAGGAGGGAATGTTACATGGAAGTATTGCGTTGTGAAAATCTGACAAAAATCTATGGAAGCGGACAGAATAAAGTGACAGCGCTGGATGATATCAGTTTGTCGATACAGAAAGGAAGCTTTACAGCGATTGTCGGGGCATCAGGGTCAGGTAAGTCTACACTGCTCCATATGCTGGGTGGGGTAGACCAGCCGACCAGAGGAAAGATTTTTGTGGAGGATACGGATATTGCCTCGATGAATCAAGAGCAGCTGGCAGTGTTCAGGAGAAGGAAGGTTGGGCTGATCTATCAGTTTTACAATCTGATTCCGACTTTAGATGTGCGGAAAAACATTTTGCTCCCGGTTTTGCTGGATGGGAAGAAGCCAGATGAAGAATTCTTTCAGGAACTTGTGAGAACACTCGGGATAGAAGAGAAGATCCATCATTTGCCGAGGGAACTGTCAGGTGGTCAGCAGCAGCGGGCGGCGATTGCAAGAAGTCTGATTTACCGTCCGGCAATCCTTTTGGCCGATGAGCCGACCGGGAACCTCGACCGGAAAAATTCAGAGGAAACGATCGAACTTTTGAAGATGTCAAATAAGAAATATCACCAGACGATTCTTCTAATTACCCACGATGAGCGGACAGCGCTGGAGGCAGACCGGATTATTACGCTGGAAGATGGGAGGATTTGCAGAGATGAGGTGAATGTCTGATGAAGATTTTACAGGAATATACATGGGATGCAGTACGGAGAAATAAGAGATCCAGTGTGGCGATTATGATTGCGGTCTATCTGATGACAACGATGATGTCCTGCCTTTGTGGATTCTTCTATACGATGTGGACGGATAATATCCAGATGACAAAGAGGGAGAGCGGCGACTGGCACGGAGAGTTATTTGATGAGACATATGGGAAAGATCTGGAGCATATTGAAAATTTTCAGTCGGTTTCTGAAGTGATGATCAAAGGTCCGTGGCAGATCCTGAAAGTATCTGATGAGGAGAAACGGCCATATCTGATCACGCGTGGAGCTGATGAGAAATATTGGGCGTCTATGGCAGAACAGTATTCTGTCATAGAAGGAAGAGTTCCGGAAAAAGAGGGAGAAATTGTTCTGTCGAAACAATATTTTTCCAGTCACCCGGAAGTAAAGATCGGAGATACGCTGACACTTCCGTCCGGGGAGCGGAGAAATGGAACAGAAAAGATTGATGAAAATGTGGCGAGAGTGGATGGGGAGACATTCTGGCAGACCGGGACAGCATCTTATAAGGTTGTCGGGAAACTGGACGTCGTCAGTGAATCTGTCGTGCCCGGCTACATCGGGATCCATTATCTTGACAGAACAACGATCAGGCCGGAAGACCAGATTACGGTCTATCTGCGGTTCCAGAATATCCGGGATACATACAGAGAACTTCCGAAGATCGCAGAAGCGCTCGGGTGGGAGAAGGATGAGTATGGGGAGTATAACCTCAGATACAATACAGATCTTCTTCTGAAATATGGTGTGATGTCGGACAATCAGAAAAGTATGCTGACAGAGGGAAGTATGGGAGTCTTTATTTTGATGGCAGGAGTGATGATGCTCCTTGTTGTGGCGCTGTTTGTGCTTGTGATCCACAATGCATTTGCACTTTCTGCAAATGAGAGAATCAGTCAGCTTGGAATTTTTGCAGGGATCGGGGCATCTCCGGGACAGCTCAGAAAATCTATTTTATTTGAAGGATTTTTGTTGTCCGTGATTCCGATTCCGGTCGGGATTTTTTCAGGGTGGATATTAGATACAGTTGCCATGTCCCTGATCAATGAAGTAAACAAGACCGACCGTGTCATGAACCCGGTTATTTTAGAATTTGGACTTCCGGCAGTGCTTCCCGCATTGTTTCTTGCATTTTTAACCGTATGGCTCTCTGCAAGGATTCCGGCGAAGAAAATAGCGAAAATGATGCCGGTTGAAGCGATTTTTGTGACGGCGGATACACTGAAAGTGCACAGAAAGAGAAGAAGATCGGTGTATGAGGTCTTATTTGGGATAGAAGGGGAACTGGCAGCCAACGCCATAGCAGCAAGGAGAAGATCCTACCGGACGGCGACCAGTGCACTTGTGATTTCTTTTTTACTGCTGTTTGGTTTTCAGTATATGGTCACAGTGCAGGAAGCGGCAGCAGATTTCTATGGACTTGATTCGGATCAGTTCTGGCATATACAAGTCTGGTTTCAGGATGGAAAGTTTCCTGATCCTGCGGTGACAAAACAGCTTAATGAAGTGAACGGTGTGGAGAAGTCTCTTTACTATAATATGTTGTCTTGTGCGACATGGCAGGAAAAGGAGCGGGCATCCGGGGAGACCGAAAGTTATATGGGAGGGTTTGAGAAAATTTCCTCCAGCGGAAAATATTCTGTTTTTGAGCGGAATGACAAATATCGTATTGCCGCTACCGTGATCGGAATTGATGACGAAACCTTTCGTGAATACTGCCGGGAGAATGGGATTGACCCGGAACCATATTTTTCAGATCCCGGACTGGCGGTTTTCTATAATAAGATGGCGGATCCATTTCATGGGACAAGAAAAAATCCGGTTTTGAGAGACTTTCTTGATCTGAAACTGGGAGAAGAACTTCTGTTTACAGAGAAAAATACAGACCAGATCAGTGGCGACCATGAATTTTCTCTAAGAGTCGGGGCAGTTGCAGAAGAGTTTCCGCCAATCGGAGTCGAACATTCTAAATTTACACTTATTGCAGTCCAACCGTTATCGCATGTATTTGCACAGGCAGAGCAGTGTTGCGAGACAAGGAGAAATTCAGGTACAAGGGTAAAAGGATACTACCTGACAGAGGATACAGATGGGATTTCAGATCGAACCGTATCAGAAGCCGCAGAAGAGATTGAGACAATTATGGAAGAAACTTATGGGTTGGGAGATTATGACATGACGGACACGGTCACAAAGAAAAAACAGAGTGAGGAGAGCCGCAGGGTGATGAATCTGATCGTTGGCTTCCTGACTGGCATGCTGGCGGTGATCGGGATTGCGAATGTGTGGGCGAGCATTACCGGAAATCTATGGCAGAGAAAACGAGAATTTGCCATGCTCCGCTCTGCAGGGCTTAGTCCGAAACAGCTGCAAAGGATGCTCTGGCTGGAAGGAATCTTTCTGGGGATCCGTCCGCTTTTGATCAGCCTCCCATGCCAGATTGTTTTTCTTGTATGCTATCTCCATCTGCAGGAAGTCAGTCTGACTGCATATCTTCCATATGCACCGTATGCAATACTGATTGGCTATCCGCTGCTGATCCTGCTTACTGTGGCAGGCGCTTATTTCGTCGCAGAGAAGAAAATCCGGAAACAGAGTATCATTGACGGGATCAAGGATGATACACTTTGATTCCTTTACATCAGTAATAAAAATGAATCGTAAAACGGGCATGTCCGTCTGCAGTGTTGGCAGCACGGATGTGTCCGTTTTGCCGTTCAATGATCAGTTTTGCAAGGGAGAGACCGATTCCTGCACTTTCCGGGGCAGCATGCTTACCGCGAAAAAAGCGGTCGAACAGATGCGGAAGTTCTTCCTCCGGGAATCCGCACCCAGTATCTTCTATGATAAGTTCTGCATAAAGCGGATTGGAAAGGAGTGAAACGGTGATGCTTCCTCCGGAAGGGGTATGTTCGAGACAATTTTTAAAAATATTCAAAAGCGCCTCAGACGTCCAGTGAAAATCCAGCCAAAAGAACAGGTCCGACACTTTATTGTCACATGCTGTGAAGAAGGAGACGTTTTTTTCCAGCATCCAGTCATGGAGTGGTTCGCAGGAAACAGTGATCAGTTCCATGAAGTCTACAGACGTTGGATGGAATGTGATCGCATGGGAATCCAGCTTTGCAAGGGTAAGAAGGTTGGAAGTCAGCGTACGGAGACGGTCAATCTGATGATTCAGCCGTGTGAGGTATTCTTCTGTGTCAGGTGTCTGATACAGCTCTAAGAGTTCTGTCATAAAGGACATTGACGTCAGAGGTGTTTTCAGCTGATGCGCCATGTTGGCAATCTGCTCAGAGAGAGCAGCGTGGTCGCGCACAGCGGAAGTACGTGCAGAAGACAGTTCTGTTACCGTTTTATAAATCTCATCTTCCAGATAAGAAAGGCAGTCTTCCTTCCTTGCCAGTACAGAAATTTCTCCTTTATTGGCAGAATGAAGATAGGAAGTCAGTTCATCGATCCGCTTTTGCAGATGTTTCTGTTGCTTTTGTGCGTACAGATAGAGGAAGAATCCAAAACATTCAAAAAGCAGAATACTTAAAATACTGAAAAAACAGAAAGCGGGCAGAAAAAAATCAGAAGGTTCGTATCCGTAATGTGCCAAAAAGGCAGTTCCGGAAGAAATATTTCCGCTGGAAATTTGCCTGAGAGCTGCAGAAAAAGAGGTGGCAGTCGTCAGACTGTCCGCAAGAAGAGCCAGTTTCCGGTATGCGAAAAGACTGGTGGCAGCAGCTGCGATGATGCCAGATAAGATACCAGGGATCAGCCAGAAGAGAAAGGTATTGATAAAGGAAGGGGTAGATTTCTGTTTCATGCGTTGTCCTCCATGCGATAGCCGATTCCGCGTATCGTGCGGATACAGCTGGTGTGACCTAGTTTTTCCCGGAGACGTTTTACCGTGACTGTCAGCGTATTGTCGCTGACAAAGTTTCCGTCGATATCCCATAGACGGTCAAGAATTCTGCCGCGTGGCAGTGTCTGATTTTTATTTTCCATAAAATAGAGAAGAAGGCGGTATTCAAGTGCTGAGAGAAGAACATCGTCTCCGTCCAGGAATACCGATGTCTTTGTACGATCCAGTGTGATATTCTGGCAGGTAAGAACCGGACTTTCAGACAGAGGTACTCTGCGGA
This sequence comes from Faecalimonas sp., assembly GCA_026169575.1. The sequence continues at coordinate 10,321 of JAPFCT010000057.1, read as the reverse complement.
GCACTGCGCGAATGCGGGATAAGAGTTCTGCAAGGCGGAAAGGCTTGACAATATAGTCGTCAGCGCCCAGATCCAGTCCTTTTGTGACGGAAGTTTCCTCATCCTGAACCGTGAGAAAGATGACCGGGACATCACGGATTGTTTTTACCCACTGGCAGAATTCATATCCGGTTCCGTCCGGGAGGTTCAAATCCAGAAGAATGAGCTGGACTGAGGCCGAGAAGCAGAGCTTTCCGGATGCAATACTGTCTGCGCTTATGACCGTATGCCCTGCGCGGGAAAGAGCCTCTTTCATACCAAATACGATTGATTCATCGTCTTCAACTAATAAAAGTTGTGCCATAAAGATTCCTCCTCTGTGTTAGCTTCATTTTGTATCATTATAGCATTAATGAAAAGGGCAATGCAAAACAAAAAAGACAACTATTCCAGAAGAACAGCTGCCTTTTAGTTAACTCCCCTGCCCGTCAGGCAGAGGAAGTATGAGATTATACACGGATCCAGCCCATTGCTTCTGATACAGCAAATACGAGAACGAGTACCAGAAAGACCGGTGCGATCCATTTCAGCATAATCGTATAAAATTTCTTCATCTTAAATGGAGCATTTAATTCTACTTCATCGGAGATGGCTTTTGCCCCGACAAAATGTCCGACACAGATGCAGGTCAGGATCGCCACAATCGGCATCAGGACGCTGTTGCTGACGAAATCAAAGAAGTCCAGAAGTCCCAGACCAAGGATTTTGATAAAGCTCAGCGGTCCAAATCCAAGGGAGACGATCGATCCGAGGATTAACACATAGACGGTGATGAGCAGTGTGGATTTTCTGCGGCTCCATCCTAATTTATCCCGGAGAATAGAAACATTTGTCTCCATAAGAGAGATCGATGAGGTAAGGGCTGCAAACAGTACCAATAAGAAGAATACAGCGCCGATCACTCCGCCCAGTGTCATGTCGTGAAAGACCTTCGGAAGCGTGATGAACATCAGCGACGGTCCTTTGCTGAGCGCAGCTTCATCTCCGCCGGAAAAGACAAATACAGACGGTACGATCAGAAGACCTGCAAGGAAAGCAATCGCTGTATCAAAGAGTTCAATCTGGCGCACGGAAGCTTCCAGATGACTGTCTTTTTTCATATAAGAACCGTATGTGATCATAATCCCCATGGCAAGAGACATCGAGTAAAACAGCTGTCCCATGGCTGCCAGCACCGTTGTGGCAGAAAATTTAGAAAAATCAGGAAGCAGGTAATACTTTACACCTTCCATCGCTCCGGGTCTTGTGATGCAGAAGATGCAGACGCCGACGATCAGGACGAGCAACAGCGGCATCATAAAACGGCTTGCCTTCTCGACTCCTTTTTCGACACCGAAGATGACGATCACGGAAGTCAGAAGGATAAAAACAGCAAACCAGAGCACCGGAGATACGGGCTCGCTGATAAAGCCATTGAAAAATTCATCCCCCGCAGCTTCGCTTACCTTTCCCGTCAGGAATGTGACAAAATATTTGATGACCCATCCGCCGATCACGCAGTAGTAAGGGGTGATGATAAACGGAACTACGCAGGCCAGGATCCCTACGAATCCAAAACGGTTATCCAGTTTTTGAAAAGCGCCGATCGCGCTGACACCGGTTTTCCGGCCGATAGCGATCTCTGTGATCATAAGAGTGAAACCAAATGAGACAGCCAGTACAAGGTAGACTAGCAGAAAAATTCCCCCGCCATATTTCGCTGCCAGATAAGGAAATCTCCAGAGATTTCCAAGACCTACTGCAGAACCGGCAGCAGCAAGCACAAAGCCCATTTTGCCTGAAAATGATCCGCGTTTTTTGTCCATAATAATTTCCTCCTATCATAACTTGTTGATTTTCTGCTTTAGAGTGATACAACATTAATGCCTAAAACAGAATATTTAGGAATCATTATGCCACGAAAAGTGAGAAAAAACAAGGATTTTCTTTATAAAAATTTAAAAAATATAAAAAATATATAAATTACTTGAAAATAAGCGAAGGATTTTAGAGATGATTTTAGAAAAATCCCGGCATCAGCTGATGGCTGATACCGGGAACATGAATAGATTAGAAACAGATTAGATGGAGTTTTGGAATCCTTTTCCGATGATCTCGCTTGTGTTGGAGATCAGGATAAATGCAGTCGGTTCTACTTCTTTGATATAGTTTCGGAGGCGGATCGCCTGATGGCGGTTCAATACGGTAAAGACGAGACTTTTCGGTTCCCCCGAAAAAGCGCCCTTTGCCTCGCAGGTTGTCGCACTGCGGTGGAGCTCATGCATGATAAAATCACAGATTGGTTCCGGATTGTCGCAGACAACATTGAAATATTTGCACAGGTTAAAACTCTCAATGACGTTGTCGATCATCAGAGAACGGACCGCAAGACCGAGAAAAGAATAAAGACCGGTCTCAATGTCAAAGACAAAACATCCTGCGATCGTGATCGCAAGGTCGGTCAGCAAAAGCGCCCTTCCGATATTAAAATCCGAATATTTTTTCAAAATTGCAGCGATGATATCTGTTCCGCCACTGGAAGCGCCGATATTGAATAAGATCGCGGAGCCAAATGCCGGCAGGGCGATCGCAAATGTCAGTTCGAGCATCGGCTGGTCTGTCAGAGGATGGTTCATCGGGTAGATCCGTTCCAGGAGGGAAAGGGTGACAGAAAGAAGCGTGCTGCAGTAAGCCGTTTTCAGTCCGAACTTTTTCCCGAGGATCAGAAAGCCGAGGAGGAGAAGAAACATGTTTGCCACAAAGTTAAAGTCTCCGGCTGACATAACGCCCGTCTTAGCGACTAAAACGGCAAGACCAGTGATTCCTCCGAACGTGAAATTGTTGGAAAACTTGAAGAAATAGATTCCAACTGCCATGATCAGGATGCTTCCGGTTAATAGTGAAAAAGATTTCCATTTTGATTTTGTATTCATTTGTGCAGACCTCAGTATTTTATAAAAATTTAATAATCTATGTAGATTGTACCGCGCAGGAAATGAAAAGTCAACGGATAGAACAGAATTGTTCCGGCAATAATAAAATCTGAGAGGAGATAGTAAATATGATGTATAAATGTTTGCCGATTACGGACATTTACGCCAGAGAAATCATAGATTCCAGGGGAAATCCGACCGTGGAGGTCGAGGTGCTTGCCGGAGATAAATATATAGGAAGGGCGGCGGTTCCTTCCGGAGCTTCGACCGGGAAATACGAGGCAGTCGAACTGCGCGATGGAGAGAAACGATATCACGGGCTCGGGGTACAGCAGGCAGTGGCAAATGTCAACGAGAAGATTGCAGAAAATCTGACCGGAGTAAATGTATTTGAGCAGGCGAAGATCGACCGGCTTTTGAGAGAGCTGGATAAGACAGAGAATAAAAGCGGGCTTGGCGCAAATGCAGTGCTGGGCGTATCGCTGGCGGCAGCAAAAGCGGCGGCAGCGGCACTTCAGATTCCGCTGTATGCTTATCTTGGCGGGACAAATGCGAAGAAGATGCCGGTGCCGATGATGAATATTTTAAATGGCGGCGCGCATGCAGACAATACGCTGGATCTTCAGGAATTTATGATCATGCCCATCGGAGCCTGCTGTTTTCGCGAGGCGCTCTGTATGTGCGCGGAAATCTACCAGGAACTGAAAAAATTGCTGAAAGAAGAACAGCTTGCCACCGGTGTCGGGGATGAAGGTGGATTTGCGCCTGATCTGCCAAATGCAAAAGAGGCATTGAAGCTGATTACAGAGGCAGTGGAGCGCGCCGGATACCGTATGAAGAAGGATATCGTGATCGCGCTGGATGCGGCGGCCAGTGAATTGTATGACAGAGAGACGAAAAAATATATTTTCCCGGGAGAAGGAAAGATGCACTGTCAGAAGATTGCCAGATCTTCCGAGGAAATGATTGATTATTACGAAGAACTTGCAACCAGTTATCCGATCGTGTCCATCGAAGATCCGCTGGATGAGGAAGACTGGGAAGGCTGGGAACTGCTCACGACAAGACTCGGCCAGGATATGCAGCTTGTAGGGGATGATCTGTTTGTCACAAACACAAAGCGGCTGCAGAAAGGGATCGACAAGAATGTCGCCAATGCAATTCTTGTCAAAGTCAATCAGATCGGTACGCTGACCGAGGCGATGGATGCGGTCAGACTTGCACAGAACTGTGGATACCATGCGATCGTATCGCACCGTTCCGGGGAGACAGAAGACTGTACGATCGCAGATCTTGCTGTTGCGCTGAATGTGGGGCAGATCAAGACCGGAGCGCCGTGCAGGTCAGAACGTGTCGCAAAGTACAATCAGCTGCTGCGGATCGAAGAGACTTTGGGGGATGTGGCGGAATATCACAATCCATTTTTATTTCTGGCAGAGCCGGAAGAACAGGGTGCAGCAGAATCGTTCAAGTGAAAATAAGAAGTACCGGACAGAATATTTTCGGAGAAACGTTCTGAGTTAAACTTGCAACGGACAATCTCTTGTGGTATAATAGTCATTGTTTATCCACGGGAGGTGTAAAAATGGAAATTTTGAAAATTGTATTAACTATTTTATTTGTAATAGACGGTATCGCATTGACAATCATTGTACTTCTTCAGGAAGGAAAGTCTGCAGGACTTGGATCCATTGCAGGAGGAGCAGAGACATACTGGGGACAGAACAAAGGGCGTTCCATGGAAGGAGCACTTGTCAAATCTACAAAGTTTCTGGCATGTTTATTTTTGATACTGGCAGCAGTTTTAAATCTTAGTGTATTTAACTAGACGATAGTAGATTGCCTGCATTTTGAAAAATTTTGGAATTGTAAATGTAGAACATACCCGTTAGCAGATGGGTATGTTCTTTTTCTCTTTCTGAGGAAATCACATGAGGAACTGTCGATGAGAGAACAAAAGGAGTGAAAAGATTGGAACAGACATTTGAAAAACGGAAAAAGATTATATATGATTTTATCTGCGATGATTTTTATGTGCCGATGAAGCTGAAGGAACTTGCAATTCTTCTTCAGGTACCGAAGGATCAGAGAAATGAATTGAAGAAAGTGATGGATGCGCTTGTGGCAGACGGAAAGGTTTCTGTGACACAGAAAGGGAAATATGTCAAAGGGACTGCAAAGCAGCTGGTCGGAACTTACCAGGCGCATGCGAGAGGATTCGGATTTGTCACGGTAGAAGGACAAGCTGATGATATCTTTATCTCAGAGGACGATGCAAACGGAGCATTTCATATGGATCAGGTGGAGGTTGTCGTAACAAAAGCGCCTGAAGGAAAGCGAAGAGAGGGAAAAATCGTGCGGATCCTCTCTCACGGGACGGTGAAGCTGGTCGGATATTTTCAGAAAAATAAGAACTTTGGCTTTGTGATCCCGGACAATGACCGGTTTGTCAAAGATATTTTTGTGCCGCTGGAGCGATCAAAAGGGGCTGTGACCGGGCACAAGGTTGTCGTAGAACTGACTTCTTACGGAAAAGACGGCAAGAAGCCGGAAGGAAAGGTCGTTGAGATCATCGGACATGTCAATGATCCAGGAACGGACATCATGTCGATCGTAAAAGGGTATGATCTTCCGGTAGAATTTCCGGAGAAGGTGTTAAATCAGGCAGAGCGGGTGGCAAAGGACGTCACGGGCGCAGATATGGCGGGGCGCATGGACATCCGCTCCTGGAAAATGGTGACGATTGACGGAGAAGATGCGAAAGATCTGGACGATGCGATCTCTATTTCCAAAGAGGGAGAAAACTATCTGCTCGGTGTGCACATTGCGGATGTGACAAACTATGTGCAGGAGCGCAGTGCACTTGACCGGGAGGCATATGAGCGCGGGACGAGTGTGTACCTTGTTGACCGGGTGATCCCGATGCTGCCGCATGCACTGTCCAACGGAATCTGCTCGCTGAATGCGGGAGAAGACAGACTAGCTCTGAGCTGTATCATGACGGTCAATCCAAAAGGAGAGGTGATCGACCATAAAATTGCAGAGACCGTCGTCCATATTGACCAGCGCATGAGCTATACAAGTGTGAAAAAAATACTGGAGGACAGAGATCCGGAAGAGATGGAAACGTACAAAGAGTTTGTGCCGATGTTTGAACTGATGGCGGAACTTGCAAAGATTTTAAGGGACAGACGGCACCGCAGAGGCTCGATCGATTTTGATTTTCCGGAAAGTAAGATCATCCTGAAGGAAGACGGTACGCCGACGGAGATCAAGCCATATGACCGGAATACGGCGACAAAGATCATCGAAGACTTTATGCTGCTTGCCAATGAAACGGTGGCAGAGGACTATTTCTGGCAGGAGATCCCGTTTGTCTACCGGACGCACGACGTGCCGGATGAAGAGAAAATCCAGAAGTTGTGTACGTTTATCAATAATTTCGGGCATTCGCTGCATGTGGCAAACAAAGAGGTAAGACCAAAAGAAATCCAGAAACTGCTTGCAAAGGTAGACGGTACGCCGGAAGGTGATTTTATCAGCAGACTGGCGCTGCGCTCGATGAAGCAGGCAAAATACACACCGGAAAACACAGGACATTTCGGTCTTGCAGCACAGTACTACTGTCACTTCACATCGCCGATCCGAAGATACCCGGATCTCCAGATCCACCGGATCATCAAAGAGACACTGCGCGGAAGGATGAATGAAAATCGTATCGAGCATTACGAATCCATTTTGCCGGAAGTGACAAAGCATGCAAGCCAGATGGAGCGCAGGGCAGAAGAGGCAGAGCGTGAGACGATCCGTTTAAAGAAGGCAGAATATATGGAACAGCATATCGGTGAGGTATTTGCCGGAGTTATCTTAAGTATTACAAAATGGGGCATGTATGTGGAACTGGAAAATACAGTGGAAGGGCTGATCCATGTGACAAACATGCATGATGACCATTACGATTACTATGAGGATCGGTTTGAGATGATCGGGGAGCATACGCGCAGATCCTACAAACTCGGACAGGAAGTCTATGTCAGGGTACTTGACACAGACCGCCTGCAGCGTACAATAGATTTTGAACTGGTAAATAAGGGGGACGAAAAAGATGGCGAAGACATCGACGAAACTGATTGCCAACAATAAAAAGGCATACCACGATTATTTTATTTTAGACACTTATGAGGCGGGGATTGCGCTGCATGGTACGGAGGTGAAATCCCTCCGTATGGGAAAATGCAGCGTCAAAGAATCGTTTATCCGTGTGGAAAACGGAGAAGTCTTTATCTATGGAATGCATATCAGTCCATACGAGAAAGGAAATATTTTCAATAAGGACCCGCTCCGCCCGAGAAAGCTGCTGTTACATAAAGCAGAAATCAATAAAATGCTCGGAAAGACAAAGGAAAAAGGAATGGCGATCGTGCCGCTCAAAGTCTATTTCAAAGGAAGCCTGGTAAAAGTAGAGATCGGTCTTGCACGAGGAAAGAAGCTCTATGACAAGCGAAATGACATCGCAAAGAAAGACCAGCAGCGAGAGGCACAGAGAGATTTCAAGATCCGGAATCTTGGGTAGGCAGCTGCGGTTACAAGGCTGCGGCTGCAAAGCGGAGAAAGTCGGTTTGTAAAGCGGCAGTAAAAGAAAAACGGCAGTATGAACATAGAAAATCTGATAAAGAACAGGAGAAAAACATGGTACCTACAACAAAAGAGGCATTGAGAAAACTGGTGACAGACACGACAATAGAGATTTATGAAGATCTGACACCGCAGCTGATCCAGATGATTGACCAGACAAAGCACGATGAAAAACTGACCGAGGCACAGAAGCAGGATGAGATCTCCCTGCACTTGCTCGGTTATGTAAAATCTTGCACCAATGAGATCATTGTCGATGTTCTTGCCGAGATTCTGGGGCTGGAATAAGAAGTAAAATAGAATTCCTCTGCAATGAAATTGTAAAATAGTTGTGAAATCAGATGAAATAATTGAATAAAATTCGTTTGAAAATTTGAAGTGAAATTTCGATGAGGCATATCGGGCTCACGCTGCATGTTCTGAGGTGTTCATAGAACAATTAGACAGAAGCAGTGGTGCCGATATGCCCTTTTTTTTGTTTGTTCTTCTGAGATGGAATGAAAAAAGATTATTCAATCTTTGATAAAAAATCCGAAAGAGATGCTGACTCGGCGGCAAACTGGATCCATTGCATGAAATGTTCAGGATCTTTTTCCGTTTCAATTTTCTCAAAAAGACTGTCAGGAAGTTTATCAAATTTTTTTAAAAGAGAAAAGAGAAGATCTGTGAGACGTTTGATATTTTCAGTACGTTCCGCTATACGACCTTGACGAAGTCCTTCTTCATGCTCTTCCTGCAGTAATTCTTCCAGTAACATAAATCGTTCCTCCATTTCCCTGTTTTCTTTAATTTTGCGGATAGATAGTTGGAGCTTTCTGACATACTCATTATGAAAATCGTTTCTGCTTTCTGATAAATCTGCTTTGACAAATTTAAGGAAAGAAACGAGTGCTTCTGGAACTTCTGATTCATTTTTACCTGCTGTACTTAGAAAAATAGTGTGAATCCCGTCATTGAAGTCGAGAGAACCTTCTTCTCTGCAGGCAGTATAAAAGGAATATAAGTATTTTCCGAAGCCGAATGGATCAAAATCACAAATGAAGATGACATAAGTATCAGGGAGTTCGCGGTAATCAGAACCGCTCAGCAACAGATCCATATCAATCTGACTGTGATAATAACGACTGCGCTTACCGAGGGCAGATTTCCGAAGTACCTGCATTTCGATATTGTATCGGGTATTTGTCTCATCTTTTGCATAGACATCAAGACGGACACCTTTGTACTCTGGATGGTAGATCATACTTTTTTCGGTACTTACGATGATTTTGTCCAGCTTTTTGTGAAGCAGTAATTCCAGTAAGCCTTTGCAATTTTCCGGATCAGTCATTACAGCGCCAAACATAAAATTGTCTTTGATTGTAAGATCTTGTAAAGTTTTTTTCATGGGAAGTTCCTCCTTGAAACAGAGGAATTCTATGAGAAAATTATAACATGGGAGAGAAGGGTGGGCAATAAGAAGTTCGATTCAGAATAATAAGAAAAACGTTTTAATAAGGAGCGATATATTGTAAATATATATAAATATAAATATAGAAATTTGTGAAAAATAGTTATGCAAGAGAAACGTATTGTATAAAATTAATAAAAATATAGAAAAATAATCGGTATATTATACGAATTGACAATCTGATAAAGTTGATTTATCATCAGATATAAGAAGTAAATAAATCGATTTATTTTTTTTAACAGTTTAGAAAAACGTTTTACCAAAGGTTTTTAAAATGTTTGGATGAGAAGGAGGAAGAAAAATGAAAAAAATTGACAAATTAACAATCTTTTTAATTCCGATCGGTATTGCAATCAACGTGGTTGGTGGACAGCTTGCAATTCTTTTAAAACTTCCGTTATTTTTGGACAGTATCGGAACATTTGTGGTAGGTGCCTTATGCGGAGGAATTCCGGGAGCTCTTGTGGGACTTGGCTGTGGGCTGATCAATGCGATTTCTTTGCCAACGCTGCTTCCTTACACAATTATTGGAGTCCTTTTTGGAATTCTGGCTTCTTTTCTTGCAAAGAAAAATATGTTTTCCTCCTTTTGGAAAGCAATTATCAATGGGATTGTCATCGCGATTATTAGTACATGTATCGCAGTACCGATTACAGCAACGATTTATGGAGGATTTGTAGGAACCGGAGCAAGTGTGATTGTAACAACATTGATGGCAGCAGGATGGGATGTAATGCCGGCAACGTTTGTCAGCGAATTAAGTTCTGAACTGATGGATAAGCTGGTATGTCTGATTATTATTTTCTTTGTTCTGAAATCCATGCCGGCGCGGTTTGTTGTAAAATTGCCGAATGGAAAATATTTCTTAAAAGAGGAAGCATAGGGGAAAGGGGAGAAAGGAGGCAATATGGAATACGAATTTGTAAAAAAATACCTGGAGCCTAAGAAAACTGGAAATTTTATACTGGACTTAAATCCGATGAGTAAGCTCAATCTGATGTTTGTGTTTGGATTGCTTCCATTTCTCATTCAGAATTATTGGTTCGGTTTTGGAATGGTACTCTTTTTCATGGCAGCTGCAAAGCTGGCAGGAAAGTTTCAGACATTTTTCAAACTTTACTGGAAAGTGTTGTTATTGTTTGGAGTGTTTCTTTTTCTTGTAAAGGCAGCGTTTTCTCCGGGGGAACATGTATTATACCAGCTGGGAGGAATTTGTGTGACGACAGAAAGCATTGCAGATGGTCTGAATATTGTCTCACTGGTACTGGCATTTAGTGGTGCATTT
>JAPFCT010000154.1 GCA_026169575.1 Faecalimonas sp. | reverse complement strand
GCAATGCTCATTGCGATGTATCCTGCAAGAATCGGGAACATCATTCCAAACGCAGTATCTCCGACCGTCTTTAAAAATCTGGAAAGTGTATTTCCGGTTCCGAAAATATCCGTTCCTGCATTCGCACCGTCAAACAAAAATGCCAGCGCGATCAGAATTCCCCCACCGATCACAAACGGCAGCATATGAGAAACCCCGTTCATTAAGTTCTTATAAATCTTTCTTCCAACTGACTCTTTCTCCCCGCCAAACGCTTCGACTTCTTCTTTCCGGTCGCTGTGATATACGGAAACAGTTCCGCTTTCTGCTTCCTCGATCAGCTCTTTTGCCTTATGGATTCCATTTGCAACCTTCGTCACAATGACCGGCCTGCCATCAAATCTCGCCATTCTGACATCTTTGTCTGCCGCAACGATAATGCAGTCACACGATGCGATTTCCTCCGGGGTCAGCACATTTTTATCTCCACCGGAACCGTTCGTCTCTACTTTAATTGTATATCCGAGTTCCTTTGCGGTCCGCTCAAGACTTTCTGCCGCCATATAAGTATGGGCAATTCCGGTAGGGCAGGCCGTCACTGCAAGAATCTGATATCGTCCATCTGACTGTTGATTCTTCTTTTCCTGCCCTCTTTCTTCCGCGCTTGCTTCTTCCGCAGAATCTTCCTCTCCGAATTTTTCTTTCTCTGCCTCATCGACATATGCAAGGAACTGTTCTACCGATTCCGCCTGGATCAGATTTTCCCGGAAAGCTTCATCCATCAGAAGCATGGACAGTCTTCCAAGTACTTCCAGATGGATATTATCTTTTGTGTCCGGGGCTGCGATCAGAAAAATCAGATTCACCGGAAATCCATCCAGCGAATCATAATCCACACCGTTTTTTACAACCATCGCCGCAAGTCCTGCCTTCTTTACGACCGAAGTCTTCGCATGTGGGATCGCGATCCCCTCTCCAATCCCCGTCGTCCCTTCCTCTTCCCGCTTCTTTACGCAGGATTTGTAGATTTCTTCATCAGAAATATTTCCGGCCTTCACCATCAGTGAAACCATATGGTCAATCGTCTCTTCTTTTGAAGTCACTTGTCCGTCAAGATCGATACTACATCTCTTCAATAAATCTGTAATCTTCATACCTTTCCTCCTACAATCCGTATTCTTCCGGCGGCAGCTGTAAAAGCTTGACAATATCATCTTTTCCCGCAAGCCAGGATAAAAATGCACTCGCACTTCCCGCTGCAATTCCAAGCTGAAGCGCCTTCTCGTAATTATTTGTATTTAAGTATCCCGTCAGGAATCCTGCAACCATGGAATCTCCTGCCCCGACAGAATTGACCACCTCTCCTTTCGGCGGCATCTTTCTGTAAACAGCTCCGTCTTCTGTCAAAAGAAGCGCCCCGTCTCCTGCCATCGATATCAACACATTGACTGCCCCCATTTCCTGCAGTTTTTTTGCATAGACAATGATGTCTTCCTCCTTTGTCAATGCCACACCAAACAACTCTCCCAGTTCATGATTGTTAGGTTTGATCAAAAACGGATGGTATTTCAACACATTCAGAAGCAGATCTTTTGTGGCATCTACCACGATGCGGATTTCTCTTTCTGCAAGCCGCTCCATAATTCTCTCATAAATATCTTCAGGAAGCGTATTCGGAATACTTCCTGCAAGCACAAGAATGTCTCCCGGCTGAATCTGATCCAGTTTTTCAAACAGTTCTCTGATCGCTTCCTCTGTGATCTCTGGTCCCTGCCCGTTAATCTCACTTTCTTCACGGGAATTAATCTTTACATTGATCCTTGTCATTCCCTCTTTCAATCGGATAAAATCTGTCGTACATCCAAAATCAGTCAGCATCTTCTCAAGTGCATCCCCGGTAAATCCTGCCACAAATCCAAGCGCCCTGCTTTTCCTGCCAAGATTTGCCAATACCACCGACACATTATTCCCCTTGCCGCCGGGATATACTGCTTCAGAGGTCGTCCGATTGATTTCCCCCAGTGTCAGATTTTCTATCTGGATGACATAATCTAACGAAGGATTAAATGTTACTGTATAGATCATCTATTTCACCTCCACAATATTTTTATACTTTTTCCATCTGGCATCCTGTAAATCTGTTGTGATCACTGTCGCCTCATGAAAGGTTCCAAACCGTACCGGGGAAATCTTCCCGATCTTTGAACTATCCGTCAGCACATAGCATTCTCTGCATTGCTTCATCGCCTGCTCCTTTACAAAAGCTTCATGAATGTCTGGTGTCGTAAAGCCAGCTTCCTCATGAACCCCGTTTGTTCCAAAAAACCCCTTTGTAAAATGGTAGCGCTTCAGACTTTCCATCGTTTCCCCACCGACAACAGCCTCTGTCGCTGCCTTTAGTTCTCCGCCCAGCAGGAAGACTTTATAGCCTTTCTCTGCAAGTGTGCGGGCATGCACGATTCCATTTGTCACAAAAACCGCTCCTTTCTCCCGCACCTGATCGATCAGACATCCCGTCGTTGTCCCCGCATCCACATATACAAAGTCATTCTTTTCTATCAACTCCGCGGCATACTGTGCAATCCTTTGCTTTTCTTCCATATTCATATCTTTTCGAACAGACACCGCCTCATCTTTCGTCATATATCCCATCTGGAGTGCTGTTGCACCTCCATGTACTTTCACAAGCTGGTGTCGCTTATGCAACTCTGTTAAATCCCGGCGGATCGTCGATTCGGAAGAATCCAGTAACTCCGTCAACTCCTGGACCGTAATCGTCTTTCTCTCATTCACCAGCCTGATAATTTCATGAAACCGTTCTTCTGCCAGCATATCACTACCTCGCTTTCCGTTTTGCTGATTTCATATTACAGTCATTTTCATTCAAAGTCAACCAAAATCATTCAAAAAACTTCACTAAATTTTCTGTTTTTCTTTTAGATACTTTTACCAAAAAACATTTCCCCACAAATGTCAAAAAAGATTGTTTCTGTCAAAAATAAATAGTATAATAGGCACATAATAAACTGATGATTCATATCACACGATAAAGGAGGAACTCTCATGTCCAAAAAATCAAAAGCGGCAAATGAAGCCGATAAAATACACGAAGTAAAGCAGAGTGAAAAGCAGGAACCTGCTGTCTCCAGCGCACTCTTTTCCGGGACAGACTTTGATATCTGCGAACCGGTTCCCGCTACAGCCGCAAAGGAGGCCGATATTCTTCCGTTTACTGACACTGCTTCCGGGGAAGATTCTGCCAGCGCTTCTAATACGGAACCAGAAGCTCCATCTGCCACAGACGACCGTACTGCAGCGGCTTTCTCTGCCAAGAATGCATCTTCACTTTCAACCGGTACCGAAAGCGCCAAAAAGGAAGACCGTTTCCATGAAGAACAGGCAAAAGAGGAGGCAGAGCCATCCAGACGCTCTCTTTTTTCCAGAACTGCCAAAAAATCTTCCCCGACGATCGAAGAGCAGATCCTTGCACGTATCAGCGATGCTGATCTGATGCGTTACCTTGAAATGGAACATGAAAAGCTGCATCTGATCCAGACACGAAAGGAAGCCCGGGAGAAACGGCTGTTCACTGTTTTTCAGCTGCTCCTTTCTCTTGCAGCCGGTGTCACAGTTGTCTTTCTGCTGAGAGATAATCCGACAGTCCTTGTCAATATTCTGTATATTACCGGAATCATTGTCGTCCTCTGGCTGGTTAAGAATCCATTTGAAAAAGACCGGAAGAAAAAGGACTGACAGAAATCTTCCCACACATAAATAACACACATAAATAAAAGGAACAGATCTGCTTCTTTCTTTGCAGTTCTGTTCCTTTTTTCCCCAATAAAAACCTGTTCTTTTCAATAATCATTCTTTCATTTCCAGAAGCTGTAAAATGCACATCTTACAGCTTCTCTTCCAAAAACTTCCGGATTGCTTCCGCTGCCTCAACTTCATCTTCTCCCTGCACTGTAACATAGAGCCTTTCTCCCTTGCGTGCGATCAGGCTGATGATCCCCAGCAGACTCTTTCCGCTCACGGTCCGCACTTCCTTTTTCTCAACCGTGATCTCTGAATGAAATTCCTCGGTCATATCTACAAATGCTACCGCCTCTTTCATATGAAGCCCTTCTTCTTTTTGGATCACATATTCCAGTTTCTGCATCCGATTCCAAACCTCCTCTCTTTTTCCGATGTTATGTGGTAATTATACAAAAACATCTTCCTAAAATCAATATCTTTCATCTGTTTTTGCCAACTTTATCCCCTATTGTTCCGGGTCAAACAGCGGTGTGGACAAATATCGTTCCCCGGTATCCGGAAGCAGCGCTACGATTGTTCTCCCCTTATATGCCTCCTCTTTTGCAAGACAGATCGCAGCATGAAGCGCTGCCCCGGAAGAGATCCCAACAAGGATTCCTTCTTCTTTTGCCAGAAGTTTTGCTGCCCGATATGCCTCTTCATTTTCCACAGTCAGAATCTTATCGTAAATGTCTGTATCCAGAATCTCCGGTACGAATCCTGCCCCGATCCCCTGGATGCCATGTGGTCCCGCTTCTTTGCCGGAGAGTACCGCCGATGCAGCCGGCTCCACAGCAATGACTGCAATCTCCGCCTTCTTCTCTTTCAAATACCTGGCGGTCCCGGTGATCGTTCCTCCGGTTCCCACTCCCGCTACAAATACATCTACATTTCCTTCCGTGTCTTCCCAGATTTCCGGTCCCGTCGTGCAGTAATGCGCATCCGGATTCGCCGGATTCACAAATTGTCCCGGCACAACCGCTCCTTCTATCTTCTGTCTCAGTTCGGCAGCTTTCTCGATTGCCCCCTTCATCCCTTTTTTTCCTTCTGTCAGCACGATTTCTGCGCCATATCCCTGAAGAAGTTTTCTGCGCTCAATGCTCATTGTCTCCGGCATGGTAAAAATGGTGCGGTAGCCTCTTGCAGCAGCG
>JAPFCT010000203.1 GCA_026169575.1 Faecalimonas sp. | reverse complement strand
GGTTTATGTGCGATTCCACATGCAATGTTCAGACGTCTTAACAGACCGCCGGAAAGCTTTGCCGGGCGAACCTTCCGGTAATCTTCCAGCCCTGTAAATTCCAGAGCCTCCTCCACCATTCTTTTTCGCCTTGCTTTTTCCGTAATATAAAGCCCACAGAAATAATCAATATTTTCATACACATTCAGCTCATCAAAAACCGCCACATCCTGCATAACAACCCCCATCTGTTTTTTCAGATGATAACTCTCCGGCCGGATCTCCTCCCCAAATACTTTCACACTTCCTTTGTCAAATTTAAGAAGCGCCAGGATACAATTGATCGCCGTCGACTTGCCCGATCCATTCGGACCTAAAAGTCCATAGATTTCTCCTTCTTCTACTTTCAGATTCAAATGGTCCAGTGCAAGTACATTCCCATAACGTTTTACAAGATTTTCGATACAGACCATAACGCTCTTCCTCCTCTTCCTTCTGTTCTTTGTTACTGTCATTATAGAAAATCCTCCCGTCTGTGAAAAGTGTCCTGCGTCAGTTTCTGGCATGACATTTGTCACTTTTTACCGGAGAGCATACAATTTTCCCCGCATAGAGATGACTATGTCCCACACAAATGTTATAATAGCTGTACAGAATTTTTGCTCTTGGAAAGGAGTTCTTATGCGCCAGATCCTGAATAAATTATTTCTTATCCTATATTCTATGTCCGTACTCTGCATGATCCGGGCGGATGCTGTTTTTGTCGTAGGATTTTTTCTTGCCATTTCCGCTGCAATGACTACGTTCTTTTTCTCGTCACGCCACTATGCTCTTTTTGTACACACCTCTCTGATCCTGGCAGTTCCGGTCTGTCCCGCTGTTCTCTTCTTTTGTCCGGTCATCTGCTACGATCTCTGCCTTTACCGACTTTTTGCTCTGCTTCTTCCTGCCGCTGCCGGGCTTGTTTTGTTTCTGCCGGATTGCAGACTGCCTCTGCTTTTTCACCTCTTATCCGGATGTATCGCGGCGCTTCTGCTTCAGAAACATACTTCCGACTATAAGAAGTTAAAAGAACAGTATATTCTCACGATCGACGATCAGACGGAAAAAAATATGCTTCTTGCCCAGAAGCATGAGGCGCTGCTCCAGAAACAAGATTCTGAAATCTACGCTGCCACCTTGCGGGAGCGGAACCGAATCGCCCGGGAAATCCACGACAATGTCGGTCATATGCTTTCCCGCGCAATCCTCCTCTCTGGCGCCGTCGCAACGATCAATCAGGAAAAATCCTTAGAAGAGCCGCTCCGCCAGCTTACCAGTACGCTTTCTCTCGCAATGGATAATATCCGCTCCAGTGTGCATGATCTGCACGATGACTCAGTCAACTTAAAAGAAGTTGCCGAAGAACTGACTTCGTCATTTACCTTCTGCCCGGTCACCCTGGAATACGATATGTCCTTTGCAGTTCCCAGAACGGTCAAATACGCTTTTGTCTCTATCCTGAAAGAAGCGCTTTCGAACATCATCCGTCACAGCAATGCCACAGCCGCCTCTGTTCTCATGCGGGAACATCCGGCGCTCTGGCAGCTTGTCATCTATGATAATGGAACTGCCACATATGACCCTGCCCCTGAAGGGATCGGTCTGGAAAACATGCGCGAACGTGTCCGGAAACTGGGAGGAACAATCACTTTTTCCAGAAAAAATGGATTTTCCATTTTGATCGCGATTCCAAGAAATGAAAAGGAGGATTTTGATCTATGATACGAATTTTGATCGTGGATGATGACTATTTGATCACCACCGCACTAAAGACTATTTTAGAAGCAGAGAAAGATATTTCTGTCTGCGCTTCCGGGAAAGACGGAACCGAGGCAGTACGTCTGTATGAAGAATTTCTTCCAGACCTTCTGCTTATGGATATCCGCATGGAGCAGATGGACGGTCTGAAGGCCTCTGAGGAGATTCTGCAAAGCCATCCAGATGCACGTATTCTTCTGCTGACAACTTTTTCTGACGATGAGTACATTATAAAAGCGCTGCATCTCGGTGCGCGCGGCTATATTTTAAAGCAGGATTACACTGGCATTGCCCCCGCGATCCGCGCTGTCCTGAAAGGGCAGACAGTATTCGGCGCCGAGATCACAACGCGTCTTCCAAAGCTTTTTGAACCTCAGAAATCTTTTGACTATGAAAAATACCAGATCACCGACCGTGAATTCTCCGTCATCGAACTGGTGGCAGATGGGCGTAGCAACCGGGAAATCTCTGAAATATTGTATCTCGGGGAAGGCACTGTCCGGAATTACCTCAGCAGTATTTTAGAAAAACTGGCGCTGCGGGACCGTACACAACTTGCCATCTTTTATTACCAGCATTTGCTGTAAAAAGAAAACCTCAAGATACCGGTCTGATCTTCTGTCTCCCGATATCCCAAGGTTTTCTTTTTATCCGGATGCCGTTTCCTTTATCTTTGAAAAGATTACGGTGACTGCATCCTCACATTTGTATTTTCTTTTCTATTTTACAAGCAGGGATGTTCCCGTCATCTCTTCCGGCTGTTCCATTCCCATTAATTCGATCAGCGTCGGCGCGATATCTGCCAGACATCCGCCCTCTCTTAACTTGTATGCAGGATCTGCATTTACAAGGATAAATGGAACCGGATTCGTTGTATGTGCTGTAAATGGCGCCCCTGTTTCGTAATCTACAAGCTGCTCTGCATTTCCGTGGTCTGCGCAGATGAACATCTGTCCGTCCACTTCTTTGATCGCTTCCACAGTTCTTCCCACACACTCGTCTACCGCTTCAATCGCTTTGATCGCTGCATTTTCTACTCCGGTATGTCCTACCATATCCGGATTTGCAAAGTTGATGATGATCACATCGTACTTGTCAGATCTGATCGCATCTACCAGTTTGTCACATACTTCAAATGCACTCATCTCCGGCTGAAGGTCATAAGTTGCCACCTTCGGGGATTTTACAAGAATACGGTCTTCCCCTTTATTCGGCTCTTCTACACCACCGTTAAAGAAGAATGTCACATGTGCATATTTTTCTGTCTCAGCGATTCTTGCCTGTGTCATATTATGTGCGGCAAGGAATTCACCAAATGTATTTGTGATCTCTGTCTTGCGGAACGCAACAAGCTTGTTCGGGATCGTCACATCGTACTCTGTAAAGCATACATAAGTTGTCTTCACACGCTCCCCTCTGTCAAACCC
>JAPFCT010000279.1 GCA_026169575.1 Faecalimonas sp. | reverse complement strand
TCGCAAAGCTTGCAGGAGTGCCGGAGTCTGTGATTGCACGGGCAAAAGAGAATGTAGGAGAACTGAGCGAGGCGGACATCACAACAAAGGTGCGGGAAATCTCTGCCCAGGCAGAGACAAAGACGCGTCAGAAAAAATATGATGAAGTAGATCTGGCACAGATGTCGCTGTTTGATACTGTCAGAGATGATGATGTGTTGGAAGAGCTGAAAGAGATTGATGTCACGAACCTGACGCCGATGGATGCTTTAAATACGATCTACCGTCTTCAGAATAAGCTGAAGAACCGGTGGAAATAGTGAGAGGAAGGAAAGAATATGCCAAATATTCAGGTTTTGGATCCGATCACGGTCGATAAGATCGCGGCCGGAGAGGTGATCGAGCGTCCGGCATCGATCGTAAAGGAACTGGTTGAGAATGCGATTGATGCGAAGGCGACTGCCGTGACTGTGGAGATCAAAGATGGAGGGATCTCTCTGATCCGAATTGCAGACAATGGAGTCGGGATCCCGAAGGAGGAAGTTCCGCTTGCTTTTTTGAGACATTCGACAAGTAAGATCCGGTCAGTGGAAGATCTGACGGGAATATCCTCTCTCGGATTCCGGGGGGAAGCGCTCTCCAGTATCGCGGCGATCGCGCAGGTGGAGCTGCGCACGAAGATCAAAGATTCCGCGGCAGGTGTCCAGTACCGGATCGAAGGCGGCGCAGAGAAGGGGCTGGAGGAGATCGGGATGCCGGACGGAACTACCTTTTTCATCCGGCAGATTTTCTTTAATACACCGGCGAGGAGGAAATTTCTGAAAACACCGATGACAGAGGCAAGTCATGTCAGTGAACTTGTGACGCGGCTTGCACTGTCACATCCGGAGATTTCCTTTCAGTTTCTCACAAACGGACAGCCAAAGATCCATACATCCGGAAATGGAAGGCTGAAAGATGTGATCTACCATATTTACGGCAGAGATATCACCGGAAATCTTCTGGAAATTGACCGGGAAACGAAAGGCATCAAGATCCGTGGTTATATCGGAAAGCCCCTGATTTCCCGAGGAAACAGAAATTATGAAAATTATTATATCAATGGACGGTATGTGAAGAGCAGCATTATTGCAAAAGCGATCGAAGATGCCTATAAAGGATTTACGATGCAGCATAAATATCCGTTTACGGTGCTCCATTTTACAGTGGACGGAAGCGATCTGGATGTGAATGTCCATCCGACTAAGATGGAAGTCCGTTTCAGCAATCAGCAGGAAATCTATGATTTTATTTACAATACCGTTAAAGAGGCGCTCAGTGAGAAAGAGCTGATCCCGCGGGTGGAGTTTCCCTCTGGAAGGAAAGAGAACGCAGACGCTGAAAAAGGAAAAGCTGTATTCCCGAGAAATGAAACTCCGGGAGTACAAAATCCAAAGCAGCCAGAAGTGACAAGGCAGCAGGCACAGATACCTCAGGTGGAGAAGAATCTGGACTATTTTATGAAAAAAATGCGGGAGCGTGTCACTGCTTATCACAACCAGAGTTCGCAGGCCGAAGTCAAAGACCGGAGCGGTCTGTACCGGGATCAGGTGTCCGCAGACCGGATCCGGGAAGCGGCAGCGTACCGCGCAGGGCAAAAGAACGAGATTCAGCAGCAAAAACATGAAAGCCCACAGCAAAAAAATGATATCCCGCAGCAAAAGAATGTGCAGCAGGTTCCGAAGCCGGAAGTGAAAAAAAGCGAAGAGCAGCTGAATTTTTTTGACGAAAAACTATTGTCGAAGGAAGCAAAACAGGAATATACTTTAGTAGGACAGGTGTTTGAGACATACTGGATCGTAGAATACAGAGAACAGATGTATATTATCGATCAGCACGCTGCACACGAACGTGTGCTGTATGAGCGGACTTTAAGACAGATGAGGGATAAGCAGTTTACATCGCAGCGGATCAGTCCGCCGATCGTCCTCAATCTTTCTATGCAGGAGGAGCAGCTTCTGACAGAACATATAGACAGTTTTGCCCAGGTAGGATTTGAAATCGAGCCTTTTGGCGGAGACTCTTATGCAGTGCGGGCAGTTCCGGATAATCTGTTTGGGATTGCAAGAAAAGATCTGCTGATCGAGATGCTGGATAGTCTTTCAGACAGTATTTCCACGAAGATCGCGCCGGATATTGTTCTGGAAAAAATCGCTTCGATGTCATGCAAAGCAGCGGTGAAAGGAAATTCCAGACTTTCTGCCAGAGAAGTGGATGCGCTGATCGGAGAACTGTTGGAACTGGAGAATCCATATCACTGTCCGCACGGGAGACCGACGATCATCGCGATGACAAAACGGGAGCTGGAGAAAAAGTTCAAAAGAATCGTATAGCAGCTTGTTTTGCACGCAACATTATAGTATAGGAGACAGGGGAAGGACAAATGATAAACTTTATAATCAGCGAAAATTTTTATTCTTTATTTGCAGGCATCGGTCTGATGGCAGCATTTTTAATGACTTGTGTCTGCATTACCAAATTTAACTATCTGCTTCCGAAAGATGCCGGAAGAGATTTTGCCCATGACGGAAAGCTTTCCGCAGGGAAACCGAGAGGAGCCGGGATCATTTTCATCCTCGTATTTGCGGCAGCGGCGCTGTTGTTTTCAGAGCTTTCTTTGGAGATCGTGATTTACATTGTTCTGGTGATCGCAGAGATGCTCACCGGATATTTGGATGATGCTTCAGAGAAACCATGGAATGAATATAAGAAAGGACTTCTGGATCTGCTTGTGGCGGTAGTACTTTCACTTACATTTATGCATTATAATTCCAGCACGATCCAATTTGCGGTCATCGGCGTATCTGTGACGATCCCGCCGGTCGTATTCTGTCTGCTTTCTGTTATTCTGATCTGGGTATCGATCAATGTAACTAACTGTTCGGACGGTGTAGACGGACTTTCTGCAACATTAACGATCATTACGCTGGTCACACTTTATATCATAAAAGGAATGAAGGGGACAACAGACAGCTTTTCTTATCTGATTCTGCTGTTTATTATCTGTCTGCTCGGATATTTATGGTATAATGCAGCGCCGAGCCATCTGATGATGGGGGATGCAGGATCAAGAGCGATGGGGATCTTTATTGCGATCGCAGCTTTGAAGACAGAGAGCCCATTTCTGTATCTTTTTGCAGCGTTTGTTCTGATCGCAGATGGCGGAATCGGAATCGTCAAAGTGGCTCTGCTGCGGTTTTTAAAGATCAAGATCCTGACAAATGTCCGCACACCGCTGCATGACCATGTGCGAAAAGTGTGGGACTGGTCTAATACACAGACAGTATTCCGGTTTGGGATTATCCAGATCGTGATTTCTGTGGCAATAATTTATATGCTCATGCTGTAACCGGCAGGGGCAGACGATGAGGTGGCTATGAGAGAGACAGAGAAAAAACCATTGATCATACTGACCGGTCCGACGGCTGTCGGAAAGACGAAGGCATCGATCGGGCTGGCAAAAGCAATCGGCGGAGAAATTATCTCCGCTGATTCTATGCAGGTTTACAGACAGATGGATATTGGTTCTGCCAAGATCGCAAGAGAAGAGATGGATGGCATCCCCCATTATCTGATCGATGTGCTGGATCCTGAAGAGGAATTTCATGTCGTCCGGTTTCAGCAGATGGCGAAAGCGGCGATGGAAGAGATTTATTCAAAAGGGAAGATTCCGATCGTTGTCGGAGGAACCGGATTTTATATTCAGGCGCTTTTGTATGATATTGATTTTACGGAAAATGAAAGGGACGCCGCTTACCGCCGACAGCTGGAAACGGCTGCAAAAGAAAAAGGGGCCGCGTATCTCCATGCACAACTTGCAGCAGTCGATCCAAAAGCAGCGCAGGAGATCCATGCAAACAATGTAAAGCGTGTGATTCGCGCACTGGAATTCTATGAGCAGACCGGAGAGAGGATTTCTGAGCACAATGAGCGTGAACGCCAGAAAGAATCACCATATCAGTTCTGCTATTTTGTTTTAAATGACAAGCGGGAATGCCTGTATGACAGAATCGACAAAAGAGTGGATCAGATGATACAAAACGGGCTTGTAGAAGAAGTGCGGAGATTAAAAGAACGGGGATGCACAAAGCAGATGGTCTCCATGCAGGGACTTGGATACAAAGAGATTTTCGCATATCTGGAAGGAGACTGCTCTCTTTCGGAGGCTGTCTATATTATCAAGAGGGATACAAGGCACTTTGCCAAGCGTCAGCTGACCTGGTTTAAGCGGGAGCGTGACGTCATCTGGATCCAGAAAGATGCGTTTGCTTATGATGATGAGAAAATATTACAGAACTTATTAGAAGTGATCAGAGAAAGGATGAAACTTTCATGTTAGAAGAAAGACAGACAGTGGCTGCAATGTATGAGGCGCTCGGGATCTCCCGGGAAGTCTATGCGTTTGGCAGCGAGATTGAAGATACATTAAAGGAACGATTTGAGGAAATTGACAAGACTGCAGAGTATAATCAGTTAAAAGTAGTACGGGCGATGCAGGAATGCCGGGTGAGCGAAGGCTGCTTTAACTATGTGAGTGGCTATGGTTATAATGACCAGGGAAGAGATACGCTGGAAGAAGTCTATGCACATACATTTCATACAGAGGCGGCTCTGGTACGTCCGCAGATCACCTGCGGAACACATGCGCTGGCGCTGACTTTAAGTGCAAATTTAAGACCGGGCGATGAACTGCTTTCTCCGGTTGGAAAGCCGTATGACACGCTGGAGGAAGTGATCGGGATCCGCCCGTCCCAAGGATCTCTTGCAGAATACGGTGTAACATACCGCCAGGTAGATCTTCTTTCAGATGGAACTTTTGACTACCCGGCGATCAAAGCTGCGATCAATGAGAAAACGAAGCTTGTCACAATCCAGCGCTCCAAAGGATATCAGACAAGACCAAGCTTTTCGGTAAAACAGATCGGGGAGCTGATCGCCTTTGTAAAAGAGATCAAGCCAGATGTGATCTGTATGGTGGATAACTGTTACGGAGAATTTGTGGAGCGGATCGAACCAAGTGATGTGGGGGCAGATCTTATGGTTGGCTCTCTGATCAAAAATCCGGGAGGCGGCCTTGCGCCGATCGGCGGATATGTAGTCGGAAAGCAGGAATATATTGACCAGTGCGCATACCGTCTGACTTCCCCTGGACTTGGAAAAGAAGTCGGCGCGTCCCTCGGAGTAATGAAAGATTTTTATCAGGGATTTTTCCTCGCACCGACAGTGGTCAAGGGCGCTTTAAAAGGAGCGATATTTGCTGCGAATATTTATGAGAAACTTGGATTTTCAGTAGTTCCAGATGGAAGCGAGAGCAGACATGACATCATTCAGGCAGTGACGCTCGGGACACCGGAAGGTGTGATCGCATTCTGCCAGGGGATCCAGGCTGCCGCACCGGTAGACAGTTATGTGACACCGGAGCCGTGGGCAATGCCGGGGTATGACAGTGACGTGATCATGGCTGCAGGAGCTTTTGTGCAGGGCTCTTCGATTGAACTCAGCGCCGATGGACCGATCAAACCGCCATATGCTGTTTACTTCCAGGGCGGTCTTACATGGGAACATGCAAAATTCGGCATTTTAATGTCGCTTCAGAAAATGGTGGAGAAAGGACTTGTCACACTGTAAAGGGAAGGGAAACTATGAAGAAAGTAATCGTAGTCGGAGGAGGAGCTTCCGGAATGATGGCTGCAATCTCGGCAGCAAGGGCAGGCGCTGACGTCTGTATTTTAGAACATAACGACAAACTCGGAAAAAAGATACTTGCCACCGGGAATGGGCGCTGTAACTTTACAAACCGGCTGCAGGAGCCCTGCTGTTACAGAAGCAGCCAGAAAGAGTTTCCGTGGCGGGTGATCAGTCAATTTCCGGCCGAACAGACCATTTCTTTTTTTGAGGAACTTGGAATTTGTGCCAAAGACCGGGGCGGATATCTGTATCCCGGATCGGATCAGGCTTCTTCTGTGATGGAGGTACTCCAGATGGAAGTAGAACGGATTCAGATCCAGGTCGAATACGGCGCACAGATCCACTCCATCCGGAAGAAAAAGGAGCGGTTTGAAGTCCGGACGCATGCGAAGGTATTCTGGCCGGATGCGCTGATTCTGGCTACGGGATCCAGAGCTTCCTCGACAACTGGATCCGACGGGAGCGGCTATGCGTATGCAAAAGCATTTGGACATACGCTGACTCCGGTTCTCCCGGCGCTTGTGGCGCTCCATGCGAAAGAGAAGTTTTTTGTTTCTCTGGCAGGTGTGCGGATTCATGGAAAGGTACAGATTTTTACAGACGGAAAGAAATGTGCCGAGGATACCGGGGAGATCCAGCTTACAAAATATGGAATCTCTGGCATCCCGGTCTTCCAGGTGAGCCGCTATGCTGCGGAAGGCATTTACCGGAAAAAAGAAGTGACGGCAGTGCTTGATGTGGCGCCGGATCTGACAGAACAGAGACTGGAAGATCTGCTCGAAGTACGGATCAAGAGGCATCCGGAACGGGAAGTGAATGTATTTTTTACCGGAATGTATCCGCAGAAATTTTCCCAGACGATTTTAAAACTTAGTAAGATCGACAAAAAGAAACGTTGTGGGGAACTGAACGGACGGGAGATTACAATCTTATGCCGTCTGCTGAAATCGCTTCGGATCACGATTGTCGGAACAAATGATTTTGACCAGGCACAGATCTGTGCAGGCGGGGTCAGGACAGAGGAGGTATCTTCTGAGACACTGGAATCCTGCTATGTACCAGGATTATATTTTGCAGGAGAGCTTCTCGATGTGGATGGGATCTGCGGCGGATATAATCTGCAGTGGGCATGGTCCAGCGGAGCTGTGGCTGGGAAACGCGCGGCACAGTACAGTATGGAAAGGGGAAAGAAAGTATGATCCAGATCAGTCAGCTGAAATTATCCTGCACACATACCGAACAAGAGCTGAAAAAGAAGATTATAAAGACGCTCCGCATACGCCCGGAGGAGCTGCTCGGGTATACTATTGAAAAACAGTCGGTCGATGCGCGCAGGAAACCAGATATTTTTTATGTTTATACAATATGGGCTTCTGTTTCACAAGAACAGAGTGTACTAAAAAAATCCCGGGACAAAAACATCAGCGCAGTGAAAAAGAAGACTTACCAGTTTCCATTTCAGGCG
>JAPFCT010000211.1 GCA_026169575.1 Faecalimonas sp. | reverse complement strand
CTGAATGTTTATGAGTGTACCATCCGCTATTGACTCCTCCGTGCTGTTTTCTGCAAATGGAGACAGACAGTGAAAAAATTCTAGTTGACAGGAGGAAAAAACAATGAGAAATGAAAGAATCTTAGTAGCATATTTTTCGCATACATAAAGGAGAGAATTATTCCAATGGAAATATTGTTACGCTGGAGAAAGGAAATACAGAAATTGCAGCGGAGCTCATTGCAGAATATAAGCATGCGGAGTTATTTGAGATTGAGTCAGAGACAGAATATCCATTCGGATACAGAGCGTGTGTGGAAGTATCGAAAAACGAGTTGCTTGAGAATGCAAGACCGAAGTTAAAGAAAGAAAAATCCGTTTCGGATTATGACCGGATTTATCTTGGATATCCGAACTGGTGCGGAACAATGCCGATGCCGGTGTGGACTTTTCTGGAGGACAATGATTTTTCAGGGAAAATAATCTGTCCGTTCTGTACAAATGAAGGAAGTAAAATGGGAAGAAGTGAGGCAGATATCAGAAAGCTTGCACCAGGGGCAGAGTTCAGGGAAGGGCTGCCGATCCATGGATCTTCGGTAGAAAAAGAAAAGGAAAAGATCTTTGCGTGGGCAGACCGGCAGTAAGGATGTACATAGAATGAGACGATGGAAGAAGCTCTGCAGAAAGTGGAATGAGATGATTCAGGCAGTACTGAGAAAAGGAAACATTTTTAAGAGACTGAATCTTTCTTTTCTTGTATTATTGTTTGGTTCAGCAGCATTTATTGCCTTTTTTAGTTTCGATAAATATTCAGAAGAAATTATTTGGAATCTGAAGCAGAATGCAGAGATCCAGGTGCAAAATGTCTGCCTGAAAATGGAAGATATCATGCGGGAATATGAGGATATCGCGCTGCAGTTTTACGATGATCCGCAAATCCTCCAGGCTGTGGAAGAAAATAAGAAAGACAATCCGGACAAAGAAAATACTTCTCTGATCGAAGAAAAATTATACGAGATGAGCCGTCAGAGAAAATATATTAAGAATGTACAGTTTGTAACGGATGAGCAGCAGTATCATATGGTAGAAGAAAATGGCTATCGAAGAGGAGGGACAATCAGGAACCTGACAGAATTTTATGAGAAGCCATATTACAAGAAGACCAGGGAGAAAAATGGATATCCGGTCTGGTTTGAAGATGCGGGACAGAGTGAAACGTTTTATGAAAATGAACAGAGTATCTATGGCTTTGGAAATATCGTAACGCTTGGAGTGGCTGTCTATGAGCCGTATACGAGAGAATTTTCAGGGGTACTTTTTATGAATATTGATATCAAGGCTTTTGACTCTGCGGCAGATGGATATGATGGAGGAGCGGACGGAAATATGTTCCTTGCAGGCAAGGACAGTGTTG
Organism: Faecalimonas sp.; assembly: GCA_026169575.1. Next base: position 6,403 of record JAPFCT010000211.1, on the reverse strand, counting down.
TGCAGGGATTTAATCCAAGCATTTATGCACCGTCATTTCCAAAGGATAAGAAAATTTTTGAGGAACTGGAAGAAAAGCAAAAGGACTGTGTAAGAAGAAAGATAGAAGGGCGAGACGTATTACTTTCCTATGAAAGGATCCCGGGAACAGAAATGGCTGTTGTATATCTTGGGGATATGGATATGCTCCTTGCCGGGACGTACCGCACGAGGAATGTCTGTGTGTTTGTGCTGATCTGTGTTGTACTTGCATGTTTTATGGTTTCTTATTATGTGACATGCAGTATTTCAGATCCGATCCGCAAGCTGATCCATGTGATGGATCAGGCGGGAGAGGGAACGTGGACGGTCCGTTATCCGAACAGTGGAAAGGATGAAATTACGCTGCTTGGAGAACGGTTTAATGATATGGCAGACAGAACGAACCAGTTGATCGAACAGGTCTATTTGTCGGAAATCAGACGGCAGAAACTGCAACTTAGCTGGAAGAATGCACAGTTAGACACGACGCCGAAGCAGACAAAACCGCACCTCCTTTATAATACGCTTGATATTATCCGGTGGGAAGCGATGTATGAGGCGAATGGAGAGAGCAGAGTCACGAAAATGATCGAGCAGTTCAGCCAGCTTTGCAGGATGGGAATGCGTACCGGAGGAAATACAATAAGTCTGTCAGAAGGGCTGGAACACGCAAAAGTGTATTTGGAAGTGATTAATTTTCGGCACCGGGATAAGATTGAGTTAAAAATCAGCATAGATCCGAAGGTAAAAGAATGTTATATTCCACAATTTATGCTGCAGCCGATTTTAGAAAATGCGGTTGTACATGGATTTCAGGATGCATCGAAGGGATGCTGGATCGAAATTACTGTGACCGGGCAGGAGGACAAGCTGAAGATTATAGTAAAAGACAATGGAAAAGGAATGACGGGGGAAGAAAGAGACAGATTACAGAGACAGATGGATGAGGAGATCGATTCTGGGAAAAATATTGGAATGGCGAATGTCAATCAGAGAATCCGGCTTTTCTATGGGGAGCAGTACGGGATCCGGATCAGCAGCATGGAAGGGGAGGGGACGGAAGTGGATATCATACTTCCAGTCCGAATGCATTCTGAAAATATGAAAAGTCTGTACGAAGAGGAGAAACAACATGATATATCAGGTTCTGATTGTAGATGATGAGGAAATTGTGTGCCGTGGAATGACACAGTTTGTAAAATGGGAGGAACATGGATTTGAAGTAGCAGGAACGGCAACAAGTGTGGATGAGGCCATTCTGATTCTGAAAAAAATGCATATTGATATCGTATTTACGGATATCCGGATGCCGGAAAAGTCAGGGATCGACTTACTAAGGGAGATCAAAGAACAAAAATTTGATGTGCAGTGCGCCATTTTGAGTGGCTATAGTGATTTTGACTATGCAAAAGAGGCTATGCGGTATGGAGCAGTGGAATATCTGACAAAGCCTGTCAATTTTCGGGAGATTGAGCAGTTTCTTGACCGGATGCGAATAACACTGAACAAAATTGTGGAAGAGAGGCTTGGACATACAAGACAGATGGAGGGGCTCCTTCTGTCGATCGCAAGAGGGTATGCAAGCGCCGATATTGAGAGATACGGACTTCCCAATCTGGATACCTGGCATGGTGTATCGATCTTTATGACAGAGCGTGAAGCGGATAATACGAAGGTGCAGGGGCAGAAAGACTTGATGAAAGAACGGATTCTGGCAGTGATCCCGGATGCGATCGTGCTGGACAGTGGAAACCGCTCCCTCTTTGCACTGATCCCATTTCAGACGCAGGAGCAGCTGAATTATTTTGTATCGGTATCTGAGCAGGTGTGCAGGGAAGAAAAATACTGGGCGCTTGCGGTTAGCAAAGAAAAGAAAGGAATCTGCGGGCTTTCGGAAGCGTGGAAAGAGGCAGAGAGCGCAATGCGCTATCTTCTGGCGGATGATAATAAAAAGATTATCTTTTACAAACATATTGAAAAACTTTATGCAGAAGAAAAAATAGAAGTGCCAAAGCTGATCACATCCTTTTTACAGAAGCTGCATACACCGGAAGAACGAAGAAATGCAGCAGAATGGATGCGCCAGACCTTGTCGGATCTGGAAGAGAAGAAACAGATGAGTGTTTTGAAACTGCAGACAATCTGTATCAGAATCGTCATTGAAGTCAATGGATATTTAAAGGAAATCGGAATAGAGGAAACAGGTCTCCATGAGCGGCTAAATGAGGCGCTCAGGCAGTTTTTATTGTGTGCAGAAGGAAAGGAAGTCCTGCATTGTATGTCTTCTTACCTGGAATGGATCCTGGAATGTATGGAGCGGTCTGCCGACCAGAATGTAGGTGGCGGTGTGATCAGTGACATACAGAATTTTATCAGACAACATTACAGTGAAAATATCAGTCTGAATCTGCTCGCAGAACAATTTTATATGCATCCGAATTATCTGAGTCGTCTGTTCAAAGAAAAAACGGGAGAAAATTTCGTAGAATATCTGACAGAGGTACGCATGCAGAAGGCACAGGAACTTTTAAAGGACTCTGATTATAAGATCATTGAGATCTGTGGAATGGTCGGATATGATAATCCAAGATCTTTCAGCAAAGCATTTAAGCATTTTACCGGGATCACCCCGCGGGAGTGCAGAGACCGGTAGAGACGAATCTGACATTTGGATAAATATTACTGACATTTACAAATTGAATTGAAGCAGGATTCCGATATAATGGAGAACAGAAGAGAATACAGAACCGGAGCGATAAATCCTGGTTGACTTTAAACCGGTTCGAGAAGGAGGTAATGGCATGCCCGTAGTTTATCATGAGGAGAGCAGGAATTTTCATCTGTTCAATGACAAAATCAGCTATATTTTTACAATTTTAAAAAATGAACAGCTGGGACATCTGTATTTTGGAAAGCATCTCAGAGATCGTGAGAGTTTTAATCATCTTTTGGAGTTCAGGGACAGACCGATGTCTGTATGTGTATTTGAAGATGACAGTACATTTTCAATGGAACATATCAGACAAGAATATCCGTCATATGGAAATGGTGATATGCGATATCCAGCGCAGGAGATCCTGCAGAAAAATGGAAGCAGAATCACTTCATTTACCTATAAAACACATAAAATCTACCAAGGAAAGCCAAAACTGGAAGGACTTCCTGCTACTTATACAGAAAAGGACAGTGAGGCGGTAACGCTGGAAGTGACACTGGAAGATACGCTGATCAGGACAGAGCTGATACTGACGTATACGATTTACGAAGAATTTCCGGTGATTACGAGAAATGCAAGATTTCACCATTTGGGGGAGGAAGGCATTCTTCTTGACCGTGCAATGAGTCTTAGTATTGATCTGCCGGATAAAGATTATGAGATGATTGAACTGACCGGAGCGTGGGGACGGGAACGTGCAGTAAAGACAAGGAAGCTGGAGCATGGTATCCAGGCAGTTTACAGTATGAGAGGTTCCAGCAGCAATAACTACAATCCGTTTCTTGCATTGAAGCGGGCAGCAACAACAGAAAATTCCGGGGAAGCGATTGGTTTTAGTCTGGTGTATAGCGGGAATTTTCTTGCCCAGGCAGAGGTGGATACTTACAATGTGACAAGAGTTATGCTGGGGATCCATCCGGACCGGTTTGCGTGGGAATTAAAAAAAGGAGAAGAGTTCCAGACGCCGGAGGCAGTTATGGTCTATTCGGAAGACGGCCTTAACGGAATGAGTCAGATTTTCCATAAGTTATATCGGACAAGACTGGCACGGGGAACATACCGGGATCAGGAACGACCGATTTTGATCAATAACTGGGAAGGAACGTATTTTGATTTTGATGAGGAGAAGATCCTCAGTATTGCCAGAAAAGCAAAGGAACTGGGAATTGAATTATTTGTGCTTGATGACGGATGGTTTGGAGAGCGAAACGATGATTTTACTTCGCTCGGAGACTGGTATCCGAACATGAAGAAGCTTCCGGAAGGCATTATAGGGCTTGCAAGGAAGATTGAGGCGATGGGACTGCGCTTTGGATTATGGTTTGAGCCGGAGATGACAAATGAAAAAAGCAGATTGTACCAGGAACATCCGGACTGGATATTGTCAACGCCGGGAAGAAGTGTCTCTGTCGGAAGACATCAGCTTGTGCTTGATTTTTCCAGAGAAGAAGTCGTGGAGGGAATTTACAGACAGATGGAACAGATACTGGCGGAGGCTCCAGTTTCTTATGTGAAATGGGATATGAACCGCAGCATTTCGGAAGTGTATTCTCATGGAACAGAGGCAGGAGGACAGGGCGCTGTTTTCCATAAATATATTCTCGGGGTATACCGTTTATATGAAAAACTGACACGGCGTTTTCCTGATATTTTATTTGAATCCTGCGCAAGTGGAGGGGCAAGATTTGATCCGGGACTTCTCTATTATGCACCACAGTGCTGGACTTCGGATGATACGGACGCCGTAGAACGGCTGAAGATCCAGTATGGGACATCGTTTGTTTATCCGGTGAGCAGCATGGGATCCCATGTTTCTGCTGTGCCGAATCATCAGGCTTTGCGGAATACTCCGCTGAATACGCGGGCGAATGTGGCCTATTTTGGTACGTTTGGCTATGAACTCGATATCACTTCTATGGAAGAAGAGGAACTGAAAGAGGTCAGAGAACAGATTGCATTTATGAAGAAGCATAGAAGACTGATACAGCAGGGAACATTTTATCGTCTGAAAAGTCCATTTGAAGGCAATGTCACAGCATGGATGGTGGTGTCAGAAGACCAGAAGCAGGCGTTGGTCGGATATTACCGTGTGCTTGAGCCGGTCAATGAAGGATTTGAGCGGCTGCATCTGGAAGGACTGAAAGAGGATCTTGTCTACCGGATCAGCGACCGGGAAGAAAAACTCTTTGGAGATGAGCTGATGCAGGCAGGTCTTGTTGTTTCAGATGCAGCAGCCGGCCAGAACGGAGAACGGTACAACGGAAGAAATGGAGATTATCAGTCCCGGCTGTATGTCCTTGAAGCAGTATCACCGGATAAAAGATAACCAGAACGCTTCGTTGTCTGTTCTTTGCGGTACTGGGAAGGGCTGATCCCGGCTACTTTTTTGAAAGCTTTTGAGAAAGAATATACATTTGCATAACCGCAGGAGCAGGCTATATGCTCTATTCCCAGATCAGTGTTCATGAGGAAATTCATAGCTTTTGTGATGCGGTATTTTATGAGAAACTGCTGAGGGGACAGATGGAGTGTACGAAGAAACAGCTCTGTCAGATAACTACGGTTTAGGGAAAGATAATTTGCGATTTCCTGCACGGTCAGGTGGTTTTGATAGTTTTTATGAATGTAGGAAATGGCGCGGCTGATATAGATGCCGTAGTCATTTCCTTCTTTTCTTTCAGCATGCCCGGAAGTTTCGGTCAGATCGGACAGCATCCGCATCAGTATACTCTGGATGTAGAGCTCGCAGGAAATATCGGAAGTCTGATGCGCGATCATATCATCAATGCAGGAACAGATCAGATCTGTATGGGGGCAGTGAAATACCGGATGCTGTGAAGAAATACCGGCAAGCTTCAGATATTGGTCAACTTGCTCTCCGTCGAGTCCGATCCATGCATAGGTCCATGGAAGGTGTTCCTCTGCCTGATAAAACGTAAGTTCATTTGGACAGATCAGAAATCCCTGCCCTTTTTCAATATGGTAGTGCCGTTCGTTGGCATAGAAGTCCCCGCAGCCATCAAGACAGAAGTGCAGCAGATAGCATTCCCGCACGGCCGGTCCAAAAGAATAGAGGGGCGGACATTTCTGCCTGCCACAAAACAAAGTATAAATATCCCGGAACAGCCTGCCTGACAATTCCATATAAGAGTCGGCAGGAAGATATCCCGGGATTTTTTCAGAAGAATTCATAAAATGACAGCTCCTTTCTGCGAGATGTTCTTGTGCATCTGTCATTATAGTAAAAGAGGAGGCGGGTAACTGCCTCCTCTTTTACTGTATTATTATTTATTATTTTTTGTTGGCTTCGTTAAACTTGTCTAATGCTTCTTTTTCACAGAGACTCTGTGCTTCTGCAAATTCTTTTTCCGGGTCTGCGCTTGGATCTGTCAGAATCTTCTGCACAGCCTTATCAACATAAGTTCCAAAGTCTGCTTTTCCGTAGAATTCCAGACGTCCGATGGATTTTGCAGATTCCAGTACTTCCGCGTATTCTTCTGGGAATTCGTAGAAGTCTGTAATACTCATATCATCTCTAGGGATGATCACCGGGTTTGGAGCGCCTTTTGTTGCAAGGTTTTCAAAGTAAGAAGAACGGTATTCTTTTCCGGTCATATAGCTGATGTATTCCCATGCAGCATCTTTCTTTGCCTGATCTGTCTTAGCG